>FR884106.1 GCA_000435975.1 Oscillibacter sp. CAG:241
CGGAGTTCTCTGTCCAATATGTTTGACAAACCTACATGTTGCCGCCGCCGGGAAAAAGTGTTACAATAAGGTCACCAACTTTTTGAGAGGAAAGGACGAATGCCATGAAGCTGAGTTTTTTCGGCGCTGACCAGTGTGTCACCGGCAGCTGCCATTGTCTGGAGGTAGGCGGCAAGCGCATCCTCATCGACTGCGGATTGCAGCAGGGCCGGGACGAGGTGGACAACCGCTCCCTGCCCTTTGCCCCGGGCAGCATCGACTATGTGCTTATCACCCACGCTCACATCGACCACTCCGGCCGGGTGCCTATGCTCATCAAAAACGGCTTTCAGGGCCGCATTCTCACCACCCGGCTCACCGCCCAGCTCATGAGCATCATGCTCCAGGACTCCGCCCACATTCAGGAGAGCGATGCCGAGTATAAAAACCGCAAGAACCGCCGGGCCGGCCGGCCCGAGGAGGAGCCGCTGTATACCGTGGCCGACGCCCAGCAGGTGCCGGAATTCATCGACACCTGCGAGTATGGCCAGCCCGTTCACCTGTGCGATGGGGTAGACGCGGTGTTTATCGACGCGGGCCATCTGCTGGGCTCCGCGTCCATCCGTTTGACCCTTACCGAAGGCGGCGAGACCCGCACCATCGTGTTCTCCGGCGATATCGGCAACGTGGACCAGCCCATCATCCGGGATCCCCAGTTTTTCACCGGGGCGGACTATGTGGTCATGGAAAGCACCTACGGTGACCGCAACCACACAGAGGTGTGGAGCTATACCGGCCAGCTGGCCCAGATCATCGACGAGACTCTGGGCAAGGGCGGCAACGTGGTGATTCCCTCCTTTGCCGTGGGCCGCACCCAGGAGCTGCTGTATTTCATCCGGGAGATCAAGGATCAGGGCCTGGTGACCTCCGTGCCGAATTTCCCCGTGTACGTGGACAGTCCCCTGGCTAAGAGCGCCACCACCATTTTCTGCGGCGACCTGCGGGGCTATCTGGACCAGGACGCTCTGGAGCTGGTGAAGGACGGCACCCATATGTTCAACTTCCCGGGCCTGCACCTGACGGAGACCGTGGACGAGTCCAAGGCCCTGAACGAGGACCATACCCCCAAGGTCATCATCTCCGCCTCCGGCATGTGCGACGCGGGCCGCATCCGCCACCATCTGAAGTATAACCTGTGGCGGGCGGACAGTGCCGTGGTGTTCGTGGGCTTCCAGTCTCCGGGCACCCTGGGCCGGACCCTGCTGGACGGGGTGACCTCCGTGAAGCTGTTCGGCGAGGACGTGGCGGTCCGGGCCAAGGTGGTGAATTTCCAGGGCCTCAGCTCCCACGCCGACCACGACCATCTGCTGGACTGGATCAGCCATTTCAAGGAGCCCCTGCCCCAGCACGTTTTCGTGGTCCACGGCGACCGGGAGGTGGCGCCGGTGTTTGCCCAGGCCGTGAGTCAGCTGGGCTTTACGGCCCATGCGCCCCAGTATACCGAGGAGTATGACCTGCTGACCTGCACCCAGCTGGCAGCGGGCTATCTGCCCCAGCGCAAGACCCGCACCTTCGACGGCGCGCCCCGGGTCACCGCGGCGTATCAGAAGCTGGTGCAGCTGGGCGATTCCCTGGTGGGCCTTATCCGCCGCAGCAAGGGCCGGGACAACAAGACCCTGGCCGCCTTTGCCGAGGCGCTGCGTAAGATCCTGGACAAGTTCGAATTCTAAGCGGACGGGATGTGATATTCCATCGCTTGCAGGGGCGGGACCCGTGTGCCCCGCCCCTGTGCTTTACCGGAAAGGAGGGCGCTTATGCCCGCATTGGAGAAAAACCGCATTTACCGCGCCCATATCGACGGCTATTCCAGCGAGGGCCTGGGCATTGCCCGGATAGACGGCCAGGTGGTGTTCGTCCACGGGGCCGTCCGGGGCGAGACCTGCGACGTTCTGGTGATGAAGGTGCTGAAAAACGCCGCCTTCGGCAAGATCGCCGCCCTGGCGGAGCCGTCTCCCGCCCGGCGGCAGCCGGACTGTCCGTATTATGGCCGCTGCGGCGGCTGCGATTTCCGGCATATGTCCTATGAGGAGGAGCTGTGGGCCAAGCGTGCCCGGGTCCAGGACGCCCTGACCCGCATCGGCGGCGCGGAGGTGACGGTGGAGGAAATTCTGGGTGCGGAGCAGCCTCTGCACTACCGCAACAAGAGCATCTATCCCATCTCCCCGGCGGGGGAGGTGGGCTTTTACCGGGCCCGCAGCCACCAGGTGGTGCATGTGGAGCACTGTCTCATCCAGAAGCCGGAGGCCGATGCCCTGGCTCAGGCGGTGCGGGACTATATTGCCCGGTTTCAGGTGGAGCCGTATAACGAGGCCACTGGCCGGGGCCTGCTGCGGCACCTGTACGTCCGCACCAGCTGCCGGGGGGAGTCCCTGGCGTGCCTGCTGGTCAACGGCTCCCGCCTGCCCCATGAGCAGGAGCTGGTGGATATGCTCCGGGCCGCCGCGCCTGGAGTCTGCGGCGTGGTGCTGGGGGAGAATACCCGCCGGGGCAACGCCATTTTAGGGGATCGGTACCGGACCCTCTGGGGCCGGGACTATCTGACGGATACCCTCTGCGGACTGGAGCTGCGGCTGTCGGTGCCGTCGTTTTACCAGGTGAACCACGACCAGGCCCAGCGTCTGTACGAAAAGGCCCTGGAGTACGCCGGACTCACCGGCCGGGAGCTGGCGGTGGACCTGTACTGCGGTGCGGGTACCATCACCCAGGTGCTGGCCCGCCGGGCCCGGCACGTCATCGGCGGCGAGATCGTGCCGGAGGCCATCCGGGACGCGGAGGACAGCGCCCGCCGCAACGGCGTGGACAACGTGGAGTTCCTGTGCGGCGACGCCTCCCGGCTGGCGGCGGAGCTGCGGCAGCGGGGCCTGCGGCCCGACGTGATCTGCGTGGACCCGCCCCGGAAGGGCCTGGCGCCCGATGTGGTAGAGGCTGCCGCCTCTATGAGACCCGGCCGCATTGTGTATGTATCCTGCGACCCGGCCACTCTGGCCCGGGATGTGGCCCGCTTTGCCCCCTTGGGCTATTGCCCCGTCCGCGCCTGCGCCGTGGATCTTTTCCCTGGCACGGCCCATGTGGAGACGGTATGTTTATTGTCCAAACTCCAAAGCAAAGAACATATCGAGATCGAAGTGAAGACGGACGAGTTGGATTTGACTTCGGCGGAGAGTAAGGCAACCTACGAGGAAATCAAGGCGTATGTTTTGGAACACAGCGGCTTGAATGTCAGCAGTCTTTATATCGCACAGGTGAAGCAGAAATACGGCATCATTGAGCGTGAGAACTACAATAAGCCGAAATCCGAAAACGCCAAGCAGCCCCAATGCCCACCGGAGAAGGAAAAGGCAATTACGGAGGCATTACGTCACTTTGGGATGATTTGAGGCGGATGTCTTAATCATTAAAGGAACGGTGAGGGTATGAAGTACAAAATTGCAATCTGCGACGACTCCGGTGCGGACAGACAATATGTTTTGAATATGGTGCGCGCCTGGGCTTCGTCCGCCGGTCACACGGTGCATATCGACGATTTTCCCTCCGCCGAGAGCTTCCTGTTCCGCTACGCCGAAGAAAGCGACTACGACATTCTTCTGCTGGATATCGAAATGGGCGCGATGGACGGCGTCACGATGGCAAAAGAGCTTCGCAAGAGCAACGACACGGTGCAGATCATTTTCATCACCGGCTATTCCGATTATATTTCAGAGGGCTACGAGGTAGCGGCACTCCACTATCTGATGAAGCCTGTGAAGGAAGAAAAGCTCCGGTCGGTGCTGGATCGCGCCGTGGAAAAGATAACGAAAAACGAACGGGTTTTGCATTTCGAGGCTGGCGGAGAAATGGTGCGTGTGCCGATTTATCAGATTCGATATGCAGATGTGCTCGGCAACTATGTGACCGTTCACGCGCGAACGGATGTGACGGTGAAAATGACATTGGGCGAGCTTGAAAAGCAGCTCGACGAGTGCTTCTACCGCGTGGGGCGCTCTGCGCTCGTGAATCTGACGCAGATCAGCCGCGTCACCAAGACGGAGATCCGGCTCAGTGACGGAACCGCCATCCCGCTGCCGCGGGGCGCGTATGAGGGCGTCAACCGTGCCATTATCAACATGAGGTAAGGCGTATGGAATTGTTTGCAAAGAAAATCGAAAAGCAGCTCGCCTCCTATCAGCAGGAGCTGATCGAAACGCATTACCGGGAGGTAGACAACATGTACCGCCAGATTCGCGGCTGGCGGCATGACTACCGCAACCATATTCAGACCATGAAGGCTTACGCTGCCGCGGGAGATTGGAACGCCATCCAAAACTACCTCGACCTGCTGGACACCGATCTGCAAACCGTGGACACGGTCATCAAGACCGGCAATCCCATGACCGACGCCATCTTGAACTCCAAAATCTCCCTTGCAAAGGCAAAGGGCATCGAGGTAGTGGCGGATGCCCACATCCCCGTCCAGCTGAAGTCCTCGGAGATCGATCTCTGCTGCATCCTCGGCAATCTCTTCGACAACGCCATTGAGGCCAGCATGAAGCTGCCGGAGGACAAGCGCCTCATCCGGGTCTATATGGATATGAAAAACACCCAGCTCTACATCTCCTTCACCAATTTTACCGCCGGGAAGAAAATGCAGAAGGAGGGAGGGCTGTTCCGCAGCACCAAGGGCGAGGGGCATGGCTTTGGCCTTGTTCGCATCGACGCCATCGTGGAGCGGCTGGACGGATACATCAGCCGCAACAGCGAGGACGGTGCATTCACCACTGAAATACTGCTTCCGCAGGAGTGAGAGCTGCAATTCATCCCCCGGAAAAAGCGATTCGTCCCCGGAATCAACCGGGGACGATTTTTTCTGCTATGCTATGCGCGTGAGGTGAAACGACATGAAACACAGAGAAAAACCGAAGTACAGCGTCCGGCAAAATGTCTGCTTTATGGTGCGGACCGCTTGGGAGAAGCGCAGGAGAGTGCTGCTCCTTTGCGTTGTGGTCGCGGCCATCAAAGTGGCGTTGGATTTGGCGCAGCTCTATGTCACACCGGAAATTCTTACGAGGGTGGAGCAGGGCGTTCCCGTGGGGGAGTTGCTGACAACTATCGGATTTTTCACAGCGGCACTTCTTCTCTTACAGGGGGCTGCGGCGTATTGCGATGCCATCCGGATGCCCGGTGAGGTCGATGTTCGCTGTGCCATCATCCGCATGATCTCCCGGAAAAGCGGCGAGACCTCCTACCCAAATGTCCACGACTCCAAAATTCTGAAGCTGGAGGAGCAGGCGCAGCGGGCCACCAGCGGCAACGACGATGCGGCGGAGCATATTTGGCGAACGCTGACGGAGCTGCTGGCAAATCTCGGCGGCTTTGCCGTATATCTGCTGCTGTTCTCCCGCTTGAGCTGCTTTTTGATCCTGCTGGTGGTGCTGACCGCCGCAGCAGACTTCTTCGTTTCCCACTACATCAGTGAGTGGGAGTACCGCCACCGGGATGAACGGGAACAGTATGACAAGGAACTGCACTATTTTCTGACGCAGCCTCGGCAGATACAGCTTGCCAAGGACATCCGCGTCTTTGGTTTAGCCCCTTGGCTGCGGGAATTGCGGGAAAAATCCATGAAGGCACTCTCCGCCTTCATCGCTCGCCGGGAAAGGACTTATCTCTGGGCTAATGTGGCTGACGTGGCGCTGACGCTTCTTCGCAACGGCATCGCGTATGCGTATCTGATTCGGCAAACTCTGGTACATGGCTGGCCTGCATCGACATTTTTGCTCTACTTTACCGCCGTCAGCGGCGCTGCATCGTGGGTGACCGGCATCCTGACCCAGTGCAGCCAACTGCATAAGGAGAGCATCGACCTGTCCAAAATACAGGAATATCTGAACATTCCGGAGCCGTTTCGGTTTGAGGGCGGAGCGCAGCCGCCCGCAGCCGACGGATATGAGCTGCGGTTGGAGAACGTGTCCTTCCGCTATCCGGGCACGGAGAGGGATATTCTCAGGCACATAGACCTGACCATCCATCCCGGCGAAAAGCTGGCGGTGGTGGGCTTGAACGGTGCGGGCAAGACCACCATGGTGATGCTGCTTTGCGGCTTCTACGACCCCACCGAGGGGCGTGTGCTGCTAAACGGGCAGGATATTCGTGAATTTGACCGCAGCGCGTATTACCGCCTGTTTTCCGCTGTATTTCAGGGGTTTTCCATTTTGGATACCACCATTGCGGAATGTGTTGCCCAGACCACCGAGCATATCGACAGAGTAAAAGTCGATCACTGCCTTGCACAGGCCGGCTTGACAGAGGCTATTGCCAAATTCCCCCAAGGGGTGGATACCCACTTTGGCCGGGAGGTGTATCTGGACGGCGTACAGCTCTCCGGCGGCCAGACCCAGCGGCTGATGCTGGCGAGAGCGCTTTATAAGGACGGGCCCATCCTCGTTCTGGACGAGCCTACGGCGGCGCTGGATCCCATTGCGGAAAACGATATTTACCAAAAGTACAGCGATATGACGGCGGGTAAGACCTCCGTGTTCATCTCCCACCGACTGGCGTCCACCCGCTTCTGTGACCGCATCCTCTTTATAGCAGACGGCGGCATCGCCGAGGAGGGTACCCACAAGGAGTTACTGGCAAAGGGCGGTGCTTATGCGGAGCTATTTGCCGTGCAGAGCCGCTATTATCAGGAAGGAGGTGTGCAGGATGAAGAAGAAAGCTGAGGGCATGAGCCTGCGGGAGACCTTTGCCATCCACCGCCGGGCGGCACGAGATATGCGCCGGATCGCACCGGGCTGCTTTATGCCGTTTATCCTCTGTGCTGTTGTGGAGGCAGCATCGCCCTATGCGGTCATCTGGCTCTCCGCCCGGCTTGTCGATGAACTATCCACCCTTCGCAGACCGGAGATTCTGGCCAAATGGGTCCTTTGGATCGTAGCGGTCAGTGCTGCGGCAGAGCTGCTCAAGGCCGTGCTGGAGAGGTGGAAAAATGTCCGGAGCGAACTGCTTGACAGACAGAAAGAAGTTCTGTATACCGAGAAATTTCTGCGGATGGATTATGCCGACTGTGACAGGCAGGAAACACGTGATCTGTTCTCTCAGATCCGGCAGAATGCCGACTGGTCCGGTTGGGGCTTTGCCCATCTCAAGCTGTACTATACGCAGGCAGTCCAAGGCATCACCGGCATTTTAGGGGCTGCCGCCTTGACGGTGAGCCTGTTCACCCGGCAAGTCCCGACCTCGGCGGGAAAATTGACCGCTCTCAATCACCCGCTTTTCCTTGTGGGCATCCTTCTGCTGATTGCCGCCGTTACCTGCCTTGGTCCGGCGCTGGTCGGCAGAGCCTATTCTGCCTGGAACACGCTGGCAGAGCAGGTATGCTTCGGCAATCGCGTGTTCAGCCACTTCGTTTTCATGCAGCCGGGGGACAAGGAAAAAGACATGGATCGCAGAATGTACCGCCAGAGCGAACTGGCGGAGCATTATGTCCGCACAGTGAATATCTTCGGCGTCGGCTCTCCCGTGGCAAAGGCGTCCCAAACCACTGTGGGACTGAGCAAGGCGCTGGCCGCCTCTCTATCCGCTGTTCTCTCCGGCGTTGTGTATGTGTTCGTATGCTTGAAGGCGCTGGGCGGTGCCTTCGGCATCGGCAGCGTGACCCAGTATGTCAGCGCCGTGACCACATTTTCCGGCAACGCCGCCCTGCTACTGAGCACCGTCAGTCATATGCGGGCCAATGCTGAGTTCCTCAAGGCCATCTATACGTTTCTCGACATTCCCAATTCCATGTATCAGGGGAGTCTCACCACCGAAAAGAGGTCGGATCGTCAGTATGACGTGGAGTTTCGGGATGTATCCTTCCGTTATCCCGGCTCGGACATCTGGGCGCTGCGCCATGTGAATATGAGGTTCAAGGTCGGAAAAAGGCTTGCCATCGTGGGCGAAAACGGCAGCGGCAAGACCACCTTCATCAAGCTCCTGTGTCGCCTGTACGACCCGCAGGAGGGGCAGATTTTGCTCAACGGCATCGACATCCGCAAGTACCGCTATGACGATTACATGGGAATATTTTCCGTGGTATTTCAGGATTTCCAGCTCATCTGCCAGCCTTTGGGTGCGAATGTGGCGGGTAGCATGGAATATGACCGTGACCGGGCAAGGAAAGCTCTGATCGATGCAGGCTTCGCAGACCGTCTTGCAGCGATGGAAAAGGGTCTGGACACCATGCTTTACAAAAATCTCTCCGAGGACGGTGTCGAGGTTTCCGGCGGCGAGGCGCAGAAGATCGCCATTGCCCGCGCGCTCTATAAGGACGCGCCCTTCATCATCCTCGACGAGCCAACGGCGGCGCTGGACCCCATCGCCGAGGCAGAGATCTACAGTAAGTTCGATGAGATCGCAGGCAATAAGACTGCCATCTATATCTCCCACCGCCTGTCCTCCTGCAAATTCTGCGACGAGATCGCCGTGTTCCACGAGGGCGCGGTCATTCAGCAGGGCAGTCACGCCGAATTGCTCGCCGATCAGGGCGGCAAATACTACGCGCTCTGGAACGCACAGGCGCAGTATTATACGGAGTGAAGCTGCTCTGTGCGTCAGAAAGAAACCGCTGTAATCCCCATCCCGCGCAGGATGGAGATTACAGCGGTTTTGCATTTTCTGAGCAGGCATGACAAGCTGCCTTTTGCAGTTTGTATATACACCTGCGAGGAAATGAGGGATTGCAAAGGGAGGTCTCGCCTGTCGGCTCGGTCAGCGCTTCAAAGCGTTTCACGCTTTGAGGTCTCCACCGGAGACCCGCGCCCCTTTACCGCTGGGTTTCCAATAGGGGCGCGAGCCGCCCTGTTGGCACACGATTTTGCTTCGCAAAGTCTAGTGTGTTATACCTTTGCTTCCGGCTGACGCGGGAAAGGGGTTGGCGGCGTACTCTGCGGTGCAGCAGATGGTGGCGGCAAACGCTTTTTCGCGGCAGTAGGACAGGCGGATTTTTGATGTGAGCTACAGCACAAACGCAGGATTTTTGAGAAGCAAAATCCGACTGGCCGGAAAAGGAAGGAAAGGTATATAAAGCCTCGTCCCGCCGCAGCGACGTTCCCTGTTTCAGCGTTTCTTCCGTTTTCCCTTGCCATGGGTCATGGTCGTTTTCCCGCGTTGGCTGATGGGGCTTTTCAGGTACTTGGACTTTTTAAGTCCGCTGATGATTGAGACAAATTCTTCCTTTGTAAGTGTGTCATAATCAAGCCCAATCGTTGCCATGAACGCACGGATTTGTTTTTCCTCGGAACTGCCCTCAAAATTCATTGCCTCCCGTAACTGGTTCTGCATATTTTCTGCAAAGGAGACTTCATCCGCCGTCATGGTATCGGGGCGGTGTTCACTCCGAATATCACGGAGAATGCCTTTCAGATCATCTGCAATCAGGCTTCCGAAATATTCATCTTCCCGAATCTGCGCCACTTCCAGCGTCCGCAGATGCAGGTCATTTTCTTCGCCGCCATTTTTCATCAATGCCATCTGCCGGACGGCTTCCAGCACGGCATTCATATCGTTGACCCGCATATCCGCGATCCGGTCAAC
>FR884107.1:0-4297 GCA_000435975.1 Oscillibacter sp. CAG:241
GCCGCACCCTGGACCCGGCGGTGCTGGGGGACCGCCAGTTCGTGGCCTGTCCCCGGCAGGGGCCTCAGGTGCTCATTGTCCACAGCCACGCCAGCGAGGCATACACCATGCCGCCGGGCCGGGAGTATGTGCCCTCCGGCACCTTCCGCACGGCGGACTGCTCCTGCAACATGGTGCGGGTGGGAGATGAGCTGGCGGCGGCTCTGTCGGCCTACGGCATCTCCGTGGTCCACGACCGGACCCTCCACGACGGCCAGTCCTACAACGACGCCTATGAAAACAGCCTGGCGTCGATCCAGAGTTATCTGGCCAAGTACCCCTCCATCGTCTATGTGCTGGACCTGCACCGGGACGCGGTGCAGGATGCCAACGGCACCCAGTATAAGCTGGTGACGGCGGAGGACCCCTCTGCCGCCCAGGTGAGCCTGATCATGGGCGTGGCCCACGACGGCTGGCAGGGTAATCTGCGCCTGGCCATCGCCGTGCAGGAGAAGCTGGAGACCCAGTCGCCCACCCTGATGCGGCCCATCACCCTGCTGAACTACCGCTATAACCAGTTCGCCGCTCCCGGCAGTCTGCTGGTGGAGGTAGGGGCCGCCGGGAACTCCCTGGAGGAGGCCCTGCAGGCTGCCCGCCTGTTCGGCAGGGGCTTCGCCGAGACGATCCTGGGGCAGTGAGAGAATACAATGCATAAAAAAATGTCCCGCACTCAGGCACAGATGTACCTGAGTGCGGGACATTTTTACAGCACCTTGGACAGGAAGCTCCGCAGGCGAGGAGACTGGGGATTTTCAAACAGGGCGCCGGGGCGGTTTTCCTCCATGATGACGCCCTGATCCATAAACAGCACCCGGCTGGCCACCTCCCGGGCAAAGCCCATCTCATGGGTGACCACCACCATGGTCATGCCGCTCTGGGCCAGCTCCTTCATCACATCCAGCACCTCGCCCACCATTTCCGGGTCCAGGGCGGAGGTTGGCTCGTCAAACAGCAGCACCTCCGGCTCCATACACAGGGCACGGACGATGGCGATGCGCTGCTTCTGTCCGCCGGAGAGCCGGGCCGGATATTCTCCCGCCCGGTCGGCAAGGCCCACCCGGTCCAGCAGCGTCATGGCCCGCTGCTCCGCCGTCTGCTGGGACTCCTTTTTCAGCAGCATCGGAGCCATGGTCAGGTTTTTCAGCACCGTCATGTGGGGAAACAGGTTGAACTGCTGGAACACCATGCCCATTTTCATCCGCTGCCGGTCCAGGTCCGTCCGGGGGTCCGTCAGGTCCACGCCGTCCAGGAGGATCTGGCCGCTGTCCGGAGTCTCCAGCCGGTTCAGGCAGCGCAGAAACGTGGATTTGCCGCTGCCGGAGGGGCCGATGATGCACACCACGTCGCCCCGCTCCACCTGGGTGGAGATGCCGTCCAGCACGGTGACGCCGCCGAAGCTCTTATGCAGATCCTTAACGCTGATCACTTCTGCGCAGCCTCCTTTCCAGCAGCCCCAGCAGCTGCGTCATGCCGATGACCAGCAGCAGATACACCACCGCCACCAGCAGCAGGGGATTGAAGGCGTCGTAGGTGTTGTTGCGGATCAGGTTCCCGGCCCGGGTCAGGTCCTGCACCGCCACATAGCCCGCCACGGCGGTCTCCTTCAGCAGGGCGATCATCTCGTTGCCGATGGCCGGCAGGATGTTCTTCATGGCCTGGGGCAGCACAATGTGCCAGGCACTCTGCAGCCGGGACAGGCCCAGGCTGCGCCCGGCCTCCATCTGGCCCGGGTCCACGGCGGCGATGCCGCTGCGCACCAGCTCCGCCACATAGGCCCCGGAGTTGATGCCGAAGGTGACGATGCCCACCACCAGTCCGTCGGAGGACTTGAGAATCAAAAAGTAGAAGATCAGCAGCTGCACCACCACCGGAACGCCCCGGATCACCGTGGTATACACGCTGCACAGCCAGCAAAGGGGCCGCAGCAGGCGGCTGTCCTGGCCGCAGTATTTGATCATGGCCACCAGGGCGCCGATGGTCACGCCGATGACCAGAGCGCACAGCGTGATGACCAGCGTGTTTTTCAGCCCGTCCACCAGCAGGAGATAACGCTGCTTTTCGATGAAGGTGGCCTCCAGCTGGGCCAGCCAGCGGGCAAAAAACTGACCGATTTGCTGAAAAATACTCATCAGCTCAGGGGAGACACGTACACGGTGTCGTACTCCTGGAAAAGCTTCTCCACGGTGCCGTCCTGAAGCAGCTCCTGAAGGGCGGTGTTCACCTGGTCCGCCAGGCTGCTGCCCTTGGCGAAGGCAAAGGCATAGGGCTCACTGGTCATGGCCTCGTCCAGCACAGTGAGGCTCTGGTCCGCGGCCATTCTGGCGGCTGCCTCGTTGTCCACCACCCAGGCATCGGCCTTGCCGCTGGTCAGGGCAGCCTGGGCGTCGTTGTTGGAGGCGAAGGACAGAACGGAATAGCCGTTGTCCATGCAGTATTCCTCGGCGGTGGTACCGGTCTGAACGGCGATGGTCTTGCCCGCCAGATCCGCCTTGCCCTGAATATCGCTGCCGGGGTTCACCACGATGACCTGGTTTGCCAGGAAGTACGGGTTGCTGAAGTCGCAGTTCTTCTGGCGGTCCGGGGTGATGGTAATGCCCGCCGCACCTACGTCATAGCGTTCGGCCTGGATGCCAGGGATGATGGAATCGAAGTCCACCTGCTCCCACACCAGCTCCATGCCCAGCTTGTCGGCAATGGCCTGCATCAGTGCGGGCTCGATACCCACGATCTGGCTGCCATCCAGGAACTCAAAGGGCGGGAAGTCCGGGCTGGTGGCCACCACCAGCTGCTTCTTTTCGCCGTCTGCCCCGGCGTTTGCATCGGTATCGCTTTTGCTGCCGCAGGCAGCCATAGTCAGCATCATCGCCGCGCCCAAAAACAGGCACAGGAATTTGGTAAAATATTTCATATTCATTCTCCGATTCTTTTGTTTTATGTGGTGGATCGATTCAAAGCGCACCCCACGGTCGTCGTCGGAGAACGGTATACATAGCCATATAAACGCCCTTTCCATGAATAAAAATTGAAAACCAAATGCGATTACGGATAAAGATACTACCACATCGTTTCGGCCATGTCAAGCATTATCTGGATAAAAATACAAAAAATCGCCCCATACGCATTTTTATGCGTATGGGGCGCGTGTCACGCCTGGGGATTGGGGATGGTGACGGGGATGCCGTTGACCTCCACGCCGTCGTCGGCGGGGATGAGGATGAAGCGCCGCCCGTCGATGATCCGGGTCTCCACCATATAGCTGTACTCCGGCGGCACGGTGATCTTCACCTCCGGGGTGGTGATCTGGAACTTCCCGGCCTCGATGATGTTCCGGGGGTTCAGGGCCGCGTCCTGACCGTACTGCCTACGGCACTGGTCCTGAAAGGCCTCCACCTTCTCCTCCGGCACGCCGCTGCCGGTGAGCACGTCCCCCACCTCCCGGACGGACAGGGTCAGCGGCTCCGGGTCCCGGCTGTCCTTATGCTCCTGGATGCGGCCCCGCAGCTGCTCGTGGACCGCCTGCACCACGTCGTAGCTGCAATCCTTCTCCAGCGTCTCCGTCAGAGCGGAGGTGAACACATTCTGCTGCTCCTGAGGCGACATGGGGGCATTCTGGATACAGAATACCGCGTCGATGACCTCCTGGTGCAGCTGAGCAGTGTCCTTGCTGTAAAACAGGGCGTTGTAGATATTGGCGGACCGGTCGTCAAAGGCCGGAAACAGGAACCCCAGGACCGGGGGCAGGGCAATGTGTCCGGTGGAGCTGCCCCGGAACTCCTTGTCCTGGTCGCTGTACTGCAAAGCCAGGGTGGGGTCCTTCACCGGGCAGATGGCGCACACGAAATACCGGAACACCGTGTCCGACCCGTCGGGCACCTCCTGATTGTCCCGGCTGCGGTGAGGCACGTCGTAGGTGTCGGCGGCCAGGAGGATGAGATAGCTGCTCTCGCCCATGTCGATGGCGTCGATGATCCGGCGGTACAGGCTCTCCCGGGCGTTGGGGTCCTGCAGCTCCGTCTGGCGCAGGGCCTGGAGCAGCCGGTGCTCGTCGCTGTCCGCCACCTGGGCGGTGGAAAACACGATATCGATGAGGTTCCGGCCCAGGGTGCCGGACAGGGTCTTTTTCAGCAGGTTCAGATACATCTCCTGCTCCTCCTGGGACAGCAGGCCCAGCGGCGCGTCCACATAGGAGATGATCTGGCGGCTGCTGCTGACATAGCAGCCGTATACCTTGCTGATGGCGGTGGGGGCCCGCTTTTTC
>FR884107.1:4305-27739 GCA_000435975.1 Oscillibacter sp. CAG:241
TTGCGGAGGGCGGTGCGGTCCGGCTTGAACCGCCGCCGCAGCTCGTTTAGCTCCTTCTGATTCATGACGGTATCCTCCCACGACGCAAAGTTTCTCCCATCATAGCACGAATCTGCCGGCCGGGCAAGGAAAAATCCGCCCTTGCAAGCCGGGGCGGTATCTGCCATAATAGAGAAAAACGAGACAAAGCAGGTTTTGCATATGGATACAAACAGCAACCAGGCCCGCCGGGTGGTCATCGGCATCACCGCCCATGTGGACGCGGGCAAAACCACCCTGGCCGAGGCCATGCTCTACCGCACCGGCCGGCTGCGGAAGCTGGGCCGGGTGGACCACGGCAGTGCCGCCATGGACAGCCATCTGCTGGAGCGGGAGCGGGGCATCACCATCTTTTCCAGCCAGGCGGAGCTGCCTGTCGGGAATCTGGAGGTGACTCTGCTGGACACCCCGGGCCATGTGGACTTCTCCGCCGAGATGGAGCGGACCCTGTCGGTGCTGGACTATGCCATCCTGGTAATCAGCGGTGCCGACGGCGTCCAGGCCCACACCCGCACCCTGTGGCGGCTGCTGGAGCTGTACCGGATCCCCACGTTTCTCTTCGTGACGAAAATGGACTTCGGCCGCTGCGGCCGGGAGCAGATGATGGAGCATCTGCGCCATGAGCTGGGGGAGGGGTGCGTGGACTTCACCCCCGTCGACCGTGCCCGGCGCATGGAGCAGCTGGCCACCTGCCGGGAGGATGCCCTGGAGGTGTATCTGGACGGCGGGGAGGTCCCCGACGCCCTGGTGCGGCAGCTGGTGGGGCGGCGGCTGGTTTTTCCCTGCTGGTTCGGCTCCGGGCTGAAGCTGGAGGGCATCGACGAATTTCTGGAGGGGCTGGCCCGGTATGTGGAGCCGCCGGTGTATCCGGAGACCTTCTCCGCCCGGGTGTTCAAGATCAGCCACGACCCCCAGGGCAAGCGCCTGACCCACCTGAAGGTCACCGGCGGGACCCTGCGGGTCCGGGACGCCGTGCCCTATGCCGGGCACCAGGAGAAGGCCGCCCAGCTGCGCCTTTACAGCGGCGGCCGGTTCCGGGCGGTGGACCAGGTCCCCGCCGGAGGCGTGTGCGCCGTCCAGGGACTGACGGCCACCTGCGGCGGCCAGGGCCTGGGGGCGGAGGAATCCGGCGTCCGGCCGGTGCTGGAGCCGGTGATGCGCTATCGGGTGGCCCTGCCGCCGGACTGCGACAGCCGCACCCTGTTGCCCCAGCTGCGCCAGTTGGAGGAGGAGGACCCCCAGCTGCGCTTCACCTCCCACGGAGGGGAGATTCATGTGTCCCTGATGGGCCGCATCCAGGCGGAAATTCTCAAAAGCCTGGTGTCGGAGCGCTTCGGCGTGGAGATCGAGCTGGACCGGGGCCGGGTTTTGTATAAGGAGACCATCGACGGCCCCGTGGAGGGCGTGGGCCACTTTGAGCCCCTGCGGCACTATGCGGAGGTGCATCTGCTGCTGGAGCCCCTGCCCCAGGGCAGCGGCGTGGTGACGGCCACCCGGTGCAGCGAGGACCAGCTGGACCGGAACTGGCAGCGGCTGATCCTGACCCATCTGCAGGAGAAGGATCATCTGGGAGTCCTCACCGGCTCCGCCATCACGGATGTGAAAATCACCCTGATGTCCGGCCGGGCCCATGTGAAGCACACCGAGGGGGGCGACTTCCGCCAGGCCACCTATCGGGCGGTGCGCCAGGGGCTGATGCAGGCTAAAAGCCGCCTGCTGGAGCCGTATTACGCCTTCCGGCTGGAGGTGCCGCCGGAGCAGCTGGGCCGGGCCATCAACGATGTGCGCCTGCGCAGCGGCAGCTTCGACACCCCGGAGGAGGCCGGGGACCTGACCTTGCTGCGGGGCCGGGTGCCGGTGACGGAGTTTGACGACTATGCCCAGGAGGTGGCGTCCTATACCGGCGGCCGGGGCCGCCTGTCCCTGGAACCGGCGGGCTACGGCCCCTGCCATGATCCGGAGGCCGTGATCGCGGCGGCGGACTATGACCCGGAGGCCGACCCGGACAACACGCCGGACTCCGTGTTCTGCGCCCACGGCGGCGGCTTCACCGTGAAGTGGGACAAGGTGCCGGAGTATATGCACCTGCCCAGCTGTCTGGAAAAGCCCCGGGAGGACGCGCCGGTGCGCCGCCGGTGCATCCGCCTGGACGATGCGGAGCTGGAGGCCATCATGACCCGGGAGTTCGGCCCCGTGCGCCGTCCCCTGTACCGTGCGCCGGAGAAGCGGGAAGCCCCTGCCGATACCGGCCTGCGGGAGATCGGCCAGCGCTGCTATGTGGTGGACGGCTATAACGTGATCTTCGACTGGGAGGAGCTCCACGCCCTGGCGGACCGGGACCTGTCTGCCGCCCGGGAGCGGCTGATGGACACCCTGTGCGGCTGGGCCGCCTTCACCCACACCCGGGTGGTTCTGGTGTTCGACGGGTACAAGGTCCCCGGCAATACCGGGGAGAAGTTCGACTACCGGGGCATCCATGTGGTGTATACCAAGGAGCGGGAAACCGGCGATATGTACATTGAGCGGTTTTTGCAGCAGGTGGGGAAAAACGACCGCGTCCGGGTGGTGACCTCCGACGGGCTGATCCAGCTGTCGGCGGTGCGCACCGGGGCCATGCGCATGTCCTCGGCGGAGTTTGGCCGCCAGGTGGCGGAGGCGTCGGACCAGATCCAGGCGTTTATCGCCCGGATGCACCAGCCCGGCGGTAGCACCATCGGCCAGCGGATGAAGCGCACATGAAAAAAATGGGTGTTTTTCAGGAACACCCAATTTTTTTGCGCCCGCTTTTCCTGAAAAAATATCCCCCCACCGGGCTTGTGCGGGGGCACCATCCTGCTGAAATATATGCTGCCCCAGCTCATCGGCCCTCTGGCGGTCACCGCCGGGACCGTTATCCTGGCGGGCCGGGAGCCGATGGCCCTGCCCCGCCGCCAGCGTCAGCGATATCGCTGCCGGCATATGGGGATGATCTTTCAGAATCCGGGAGCCTCCTTTGACCCTGTCCGGCCCTATGGCGCTCAGTTCCGGGACACGCTGAAAAGCCACGGCCGATACGATGCCCGGCGCTTCGCCGCCGACGCGGAGGAGGCTCTGGGGCGGCTGGGCCTTACGGACCCCTGCCGTCTGCTGGCATGCCGCCCGTATGAGCTCAGCGGCGGCATGAACCGGCGCATGGCTGCCGTGTTCGTCAGCCACGATCTGGCCCTGGTCAGCGGCCTGTGCAGCCATCTGCTGGTGATGCGGCAGGGCCGGGTGGTGGAGGAGGGACCTCCGGACCGGCTGGTCTCCGCTCCCTGTCACCCCTATACCTGCCGCCTGATCTCCTCCGTGCTGGAGCTGCAATAAACCGGAAAATCCGCCTTGCGGGAGCCGGGATACCCGTGCTATAATAAAAGCACCTATATCCCGAACGAGGAGGACTCTCCCTATGATCTATACCGACTTTCACGGCGAAAAGCTGTCCCTGCTGGGCTTCGGCACCATGCGTCTGCCGCTGGTTCCCGGCGGCACCCCGGCGGACATCGACGAAAAGACCACGGCGGACATGGTCCGCTATGCCATGGAGCATGGCGTCAACTATTTCGACACCGCCTATCCCTATCACGGCGGCATGTCCGAGCGGGTCATGGGCCGTGTGCTGAAGGACTACGACCGCGGCAGCTTCTATCTGGCCACCAAATACCCCGGTCACCAGCTCAGCAGCCACTACGATCCCGCTGCCATTTTCGAGGAGCAGCTGGAAAAGTGCGGCGTGGACTACTTTGACTTCTACCTGCTGCATAACGTGTACGAAAAGTCCATCGAGACGTATACGGACCCCCGCTGGGGCATCATCGACTATTTCCTGGAGCAGAAGAAAAAGGGCCGCATCCGCCATCTGGGCTTCTCCACCCACGGCGGCCTGGAGCTGATGGAGCGCTTCCTGTCTCAGCATGGCAAGGACATGGAGTTCTGCCAGATCCAGCTGAACTATCTGGACTGGACCATGCAGGACGCCAAGGCCAAGTGCGAGCTGCTGCGCCGCTATAACATGCCCATCTGGGTCATGGAGCCCATCCGCGGCGGCCGCCTGGCGTCCCTGACGCCGGAGGATGAGGCGCGGCTTCGCGCCCTGCACCCGGAGGAGTCCGTCGCCGCCTGGGCCTTCCGCTTCCTCCAGGGGGTGGAGGGGGTCCAGATGATCCTCAGCGGCATGACTACCCCGGAGCAGATGCAGGACAACGTCCGCACCTTTGCCGAGCGCCGCCCCCTGACGGAGCAGGAGGAAAAGGTTCTGCTGGACATCGCCAAGGGCATGTACGGCGCGGTGCCCTGCACCGGCTGCCGCTACTGCTGCGACGGCTGTCCCATGGGACTGAATATTCCCATGCTGCTGCAGGTGTATAACGAGATGAAGTTCTCTCCCTGCACCAATGTGGGTATGCGGGTGGAGGCTCTGCCCGAGGACAAGCGCCCCGCCGCCTGCGTGGGCTGCGGCCAGTGCACCCGGGCCTGTCCCCAGAACATCGACATTCCCACCGTTCTGAGGGATCTGGACGAGGAGCTGAAGAAGATCCCCACCTGGGCGGAGATCTGCCGCCAGCGCGAAGAAGCTGCCCGCCGGGCCCGGGAAGCCAGATAACATGGCCCGGATCATTGACATCACCGATTTCTCCGCGCCGGAGCTGGATATCTACGCCCGCCTGACAGAAAACCAGCTGGTGAACCGGGCGGACCCGGATAACGCCCTGTTTGTGGCGGAAAGTCCTCTGGTCATCGGCCGGGCTCTGGACGCCGGGTGCACGCCGGTGTCGTTCCTGATGGAGCGCAAGCATATCACCGGCAAGGGTGCGGAGGTGCTGGCCCGCTGTCCGGCGGATATTCCGGTGTATGCGGCGGAGCTGCCGGTGCTGACCCAACTGACGGGCTTTCACCTGACCCGGGGGATGCTGTGCGCCATGCGGCGGCCCCGGCTGCCCTCTGTGGAGAAGGTCTGTGCCGGAGCCCGGCGCATCGCTGTGCTGGAGAACGTCATGAACCCCACCAACATCGGGGCCATCTTCCGTTCCGCCGCCGCTCTGAATGTGGACGCGGTGCTGCTGACCGCTGCCGGCAGCGACCCGCTGTATCGCCGGGCCGCCCGGGTCAGCATGGGCAACGTATTCCTGGTGCCCTGGACGTATCTGCCGGAGGGGGAGAGCTGGCCGGACCTGCTCCGCGATCTGGGCTTCAGAACCGTGGCCCTGGCCCTGCGGGAGGACTCCCTGGCCCTGAACGATCCCCGCCTGCTGGCGGAGCCGAAGCTGGCCATGGTCCTGGGCACCGAAGGCGACGGCCTGGCCTCCTCCACCATCGCCTCCTGCGACTACACGGTGAAGATCCCCATGTCCCACGGGGTGGACTCCCTGAATGTGGCCGCTGCCAGCGCCGTGGCCTTCTATCAGCTGGCCCTGCTGAACGGATAAATGCACCGCAGCAGGCGGCGCGCCGGTGCGCGCCGCCTGCTTTGCCCCCGTTCGACGCAAAAATGCCGGAAAATCCCGCCATTTTCCGGGAAAAAACTCTTGCGCTGGGAGTGTTTTTGTGGTAAACTACTGCATAGTAGGGAAGTGTTGACAGAGAGTGGACAGTTTGTCCGCTCTTTTTCTTGGGCAAATTTGCCCCCTTAAAATTTTCGGAAAGACAGGAGGCCGGGCATGAAAAAGGTAACGGAGCTGGTGGCTGAGCTGGCCGCCCCCGCCGTGGCGGAGCAGGGCTGCACCCTGTGGGACGTGGAATACGTCCGGGAAGCCGGGCAGTGGTATCTGCGGCTGTACCTGGACAAGGACGGCGGCGTGGACATTCTGGACTGCGAGGCCGTCAGCCGCAAGGTCAGCGACCTTTTGGACCAGGCGGACCCCATCGAGGGCAGCTACACATTCGAGGTGTCCTCCGCCGGGGCCGAGCGCCCCTTGAAGCGCCCGTCGGATTTTCAGCGGTTCCTGGGCCATCCGGTGCTGGTGAAGACCTACAAGCCCAAGGACGGGCGCAAGGAGTTTGCCGGGACCCTGGCAGGGTACGACAATGGGGCCGTGCTGCTGGATATGGGTGGGGCGGAGCCTCTGCGGTTTGAAAAGCCGGAGCTGGCCCTGGTCCGTCTGCGTGTGGAATTCTGACGAAACAGTATAGAATAGGAGAAATACCATGAAATGCGAAGAAATCTTTGCCGCGCTGGAAATGCTGGAAAAGGAACGCGGCATTCCCCAGGACTTCATGATGGGCAAGATCATCCAGGCTCTGACCGCCGCCTATAAGAAGGACCACGAGGGCGTGGAAAACGTCATCGTGGACGTCAACGAGGAGAAGAAGGATCTGCGGATGTACGTCCAGAAGGAGATCGTGGAGGAGGTGGAGAACCCCGGCTCCCAGATCTCGCTGGAGGACGCCCGGGCCATGTCCGCCAAGTATCAGCTGGGCGGCGTGGTGAATATCCCCGTGAAAAATGTGGAGTTCGGCCGCATCGCTGCCGGCAACGGCAAGCAGGTCATTATCCAGGGCCTGCGGGAGGCGGAGCACGGCATGATCTATGACGAGTGGGGCTCCAAGCAGCACGAGATCCTCACCGGCACCGTCCACCGCATCGACCCCCGGGGCACCGTTCACCTGCGTATCGGCTCCGGCAGCGAGGCTACCGAGGGCCTTATGGGCGTCAACGAGCAGGTCCCCGGCGAGGAGCTTACCGAGGGGCAGCTGGTGAAGGTTTACCTGGTGGAGGTCCGCCGCACCACCCGGGGTCCCCAGGTGATGGTGTCCCGGACCCATCCGGGCCTGGTGAAGCGCCTGTTCGAGCTGGAGGTCCCCGAGATCTACGACGGTACCGTGGAGATCCGCTCCATCGCCCGGGAGGCCGGCAGCCGCACCAAGATGGCCGTCTGGTCCTCCGACGAGAATGTGGATCCCATCGGCGCCTGTGTGGGCCCCAAGGGCCAGCGAGTGGCCGCCGTGGTGGAGGAGCTGCGGGGCGAGAAGATCGACATCATCAAGTATTCCGAGGATCCCGCCCAGTTCATCGCCGCCGCTCTGGCTCCCGCCGATGTGGTGGAGGTGCGCCTGTCCGACGAGGGCAAGCTGTGCCGGGTCATCGTGCCCGACGACCAGCTGAGCCTGGCCATCGGCAAGGAGGGGCAGAACGCCCGCCTGGCCGCCCGGCTCACCGGGTATAAGATCGACATCAAGCCCGCCTCCTACACCGGAGAGTAAGGGCATTGGGGAAGGAGGACCATCATGCAGAAGCCGCGGAAGATTCCCCAGCGCATGTGCGTGGGCTGCCGGGAAAAGCGGGACAAAAAGGACCTGCTGCGGGTGGTCCGCACGCCGGAGGGCCAGCTGGTGCTGGACGCCACCGGCAAAAGGTCCGGCCGGGGCGCCTATGTGTGCCGCGACCCGCAGTGCCTGAAGAAGGCCCGGAAGTCCCGGGCGCTGGAGCGGATGCTGGAGACCGGCATCCCCGACGAGGTGTATGAGGCGCTGGAGCGCCAGATGGAAACGGAAGCATGACAGAACACATTTTATCCATGATCGGCCTTGCCAAAAAGGCCGGACAGGTGGCCATCGGCGAGGAGCCGGTGGGCGCCGCT
The DNA here is from genome assembly GCA_000435975.1 of Oscillibacter sp. CAG:241. GTDB lineage: Bacteria > Bacillota > Clostridia > Oscillospirales > Oscillospiraceae > Vescimonas. Next base: position 11,940 of record FR884107.1, read on the forward strand.
GCCCGGGCCAAGGACGCCCGGGTCATCCTGGTGGCCCAGGACGCCGCACCCGGCTCCGTGCGCCGGGCCATGTCCTTCGGTCAGGCCGGGGCCTGCCTGTGCCTGACGGTGCCCTTTGACAAGGACCGGCTGGGCCGTGCCCTGGGCCGCACCAGCTGCGCCATGGCAGCGGTGACGGACATCGGCTTTGCCGAGGCCATCGTCAAAAAGCTGGCGGCCCTGGACCCGGAGCGCTACGCCCCTGCGGCGGAGCGGCTGGAGATCAAGGCCCGCCGGGCCGCCCAGCGCCGGGCGGAGCAGGCCCAGCATGAAAAGAATCTGCGCCGGGGCAAGAAGAAAAAGCACCCGGTCAAGGAGGCTCCCGCGGCAGAGGTTCCGCAGAAGCCGGAAAAGCCCGCCCGCCGTCCCCGGCGGCCCGGGCCGCGTCCCCAGGGGAACAGGCCCCACTTTGCGGGCTCCCGCCCGGTCCACAAGGGCAAGGGCTCCCCGAAAACCAGTAAGTAAGGAATCGAATCACAAAGATGGAGGTGGCTCTATTTGGGTAGCGTAGGTAACAAATACAGAGTGCATGAGGTGGCGAAGGACTTCGGCGTCCCCACCAAGCAGATCACGGAGATTTTGACCAAGTATGCCGAGACGCCCAAAAACCATATGCAGGTTTTGGGGGATCGGGAGCTGTCTTTGATCTTTGAGAGCCTGACCCAGCACAACCAGGTCTCCGGCATCCAGGCGATCTACGCCGACGCCGCCAAGCCTGCCGAGAAGAAGGCGGAGCCTGCCAGGCAGCAGCCTGCCGCCAGGAAGGCCGAGGCCGAGAAGAAGCCCGGCCAGCAGGCACAGCAGCCCCAGCCGGAGAAGAAGCCCGTCAGCCGCGTGCCCCAGACCAAGGTGGTGGACACCCGGAAGGCCACGGCCGTGAACCTGGACAAGTACGACGAAAAGCTCCAGGATATGGCCGACGCCCGCAGCGGCAACACCCGCCGGGACCAGCGCCAGACCCAGGGCAAGGAAAAGATCCGCAGCAAGTCCGGCCGCCGGGGCGGTCCCCAGAGCAACAAGAGCAAGCAGGAGGAGGCCGACCGGCTGCGCCGCCTGCGGCTGGAGGTCATCAAAAAGACCCCCGTCACCGTCCAGATCCCCGACGAGATCAGCGTAGGCGAGCTGGCCAGCCGCATGAAGAAAACCGGCGCCGAGGTGGTCAAGTGCCTGATGAAAAACGGCATTATGGCCTCTCTGAGCCAGCTTATCGACTTCGACACCGCCGCCATCATCGCCGAGGAGATGGGCTGCAAGGTGGAGAAGGAGGTAGTGGTCACCATCGAGGAGAAGCTCATCGACGACCACAAGGACGACGAGAAGGACCTGGTGCCCCGGGCTCCCGTTGTGGTGGTCATGGGCCACGTGGACCACGGCAAGACCAGCCTGCTGGACTATATCCGCCATGCCCATGTGGCCAGCGGCGAGGCCGGCGGCATCACCCAGCACATCGGCGCTTACCAGGTCCAGATCCACGGCAAGCCCATCACCTTCCTGGACACCCCCGGCCATGAGGCGTTTACCTCCATGCGCGCCCGGGGCGCCATGGTAACGGATATCGCCATTCTGGTGGTGGCCGCCGAGGACGGCATCATGCCCCAGACCGTGGAGTCCATCAACCACGCCAAGGCCGCCGGGATCCCCATCATCGTGGCCATCAACAAGATGGATAAGCCCGAGGCCAACCCCGAACGCATCAAGCAGCAGCTCACGGAATACGGCCTGGTGTGCGAGGAGTGGGGTGGCGACACCATTGTGTGCCCCATCTCCGCCAAGACCGGCATGGGAGTGGATAATCTGCTGGAGATGCTGACCCTCACCGCCGAGGTCAGCGAGTTGAAGGCCAACCCCAACCGCGCTGCCCAGGGAACCGTTATCGAGGCCCGCCTGGACAAGGGCCGGGGCCCCGTGGCCACCCTGCTGGTGCAGAACGGTACCCTGAAGCAGGGTGACATCATCATCGCCGGCACCTCCGTGGGCCGTGTCCGCGCCATGGTGGGCGACAAGGGCCAGAAGATCACCTCTGCCGGTCCCTCCGTGCCTGTGGAGATCACCGGCCTGTCCGAGACGCCCTCCGCCGGCGCCACCTTCAATGCCGTGGCCGACGAAAAGCTGGCCCGTGAGCTGGTGGAGCAGCGCAAGGCCGAGGAAAAGGCCAAGGCCAACGCCCCTGTTACCAAGGTCTCCCTGGAGGATCTGTTCAGCCAGATCCAGGCCGGTGAGATGAAGAATCTGAACATCATCGTCAAGGCCGACGTTCAGGGCTCTGTGGAGGCCGTGAAGGCGTCTCTGGAGAAGCTCAGCAACGACGAGGTCCGGGTCCGGGTCATCCACGGCGGCGTGGGCGCCATCAACGAGTCCGACGTGATGCTGGCCTCCACGTCCCAGGCCATCATCGTGGGCTTCAACGTCCGCCCCGACAACGCTGCCCGGGATTCCGCCGCCCGCGCCCATGTGGATATGCGGATGTACCGCGTGATCTATGACGCCATCAACGAGATTGAGTCCGCCATGAAGGGCATGCTGGCCCCCAAGTTCCGGGAGGCTCTGCTGGGCCATGCGGAGGTCCGCCAGACCTACAAGGTCTCCGGCGTGGGCACCGTGGCCGGCTGCTATGTCCAGGACGGCAAGCTCCAGCGCAAGGACTGCCAGGTCCGCCTGGTCCGGGACGGTATCGTCATCCACGAGGGTGTTCTGGCCTCTCTGCAGCGGTTCAAGGACTCCGTCAAGGAGGTGGCCGCAGGCTACGAGTGCGGCCTGTCCATTGAGAAGTTCAACGACATCAAGGAAGGGGATATTGTTGAAGCCTTCACCATGGAGGAAATCCCCCAGTAAATCCGAATCACATAACCCAGAGGGCGGGCGCTTCGCCTGCCCTCTTTTCATCTTATCGAAAACGAAAGGAGACCGCCTATGGCATCCAACCGTATCGCCCGCATCAACGACGCCATCCAGAAGGAGCTTTCCGCCCTGCTGCGCACCGTCAAGGACCCCCGGGTGGCCGAGGGTATGCTGACCATCACCCATGTAGACACCACCAGCGATCTGCGCTATGCCCGGGTGTATATCAGCGCTCTGAACTGCCCGGATGAGAAGGCGCTTCTCAAGGGCCTGAAATCCGCCGCCGGTTATCTGCGCCATGAGCTGGGCAGCCGTGTGGACCTGCGCTACACGCCGGAGCTTCAGTTTTTTATCGACGATTCCATCGCCTATGGCGCTCACATTCTGGATATGCTGAACCATGTGAAGCCTGCCGATCCCCGGAACGCGGACATCGTCCTGCCCGAGGACCGGGAGGACTGAGGAGGGCTGTGCTATGACCACCGCTGAAGCCGCCCGGCTGCTGCTGGGCTGGGACCGTCTGCTGCTGCTGACCCACGTCCGCCCCGACGGCGATACCGTGGGCTCCGCTGCCGCCCTGTGCCGGGCTCTGCGGGATCTGGGCAAGACGGCATATCTGCTGCCCAATCCTGAGCTTACCGCCACCTACGCCCCCTATGCTGCGCCCTACACCGCCCCGGAGGGGTTCGTCCCCGACCGCGTGGTGTCCGTGGACATTGCGGCGCTGTCCCTGCTGCCGGAAAACGCACGGTCCTATGGGGAACGTATCGACCTGGCCATTGACCACCATCCCTCTCAGGGCTTTTTTGCCCGGGAGACGTGCCTGGAGGCGGATTCTGCCGCCTGCGGCGAGATTGTGTACGACATCATCACCCGCCTGACTCCGGTGACGCCGGACATCGCCCTGCCCCTGTATGTGGCCGTATCCACGGATACCGGCTGCTTCGTCTATTCCAATACCACGCCCCGGACCCACCGCATCGCCGCCGCCCTGATGGACTGCGGCATCGACGTGGCGCCGGTGAATAAGGCCCTGTTCCGCACCAAGAGCCGCACCCGTCTGGCTATGGAAGCCTGGATGGCGGAGTGGGCGGAGTATTATGACCACGACCGGGTGGTCGTCATGCAGATCCCCCTGTCCCTGTGCCTGGATTACAAGGCCACGGAGGCCGACGTGGAGGAGCTGTCCAGTCTGGCTGCCCTGGTGGAGGGCACCGACTGCGGCGTGACCCTGCGGGAGCTGAAGGACGGACGGGTGAAAATTTCCCTGCGAACCGGCCCCCGGGTCAATGCCACGGAGGTCTGTGCCCTTCTGGGCGGCGGCGGCCATGCGGCTGCTGCCGGCGCCACGCTGCACGGTACCCTCAGCGAGGTGAAGCAGGCCGTGCTCCAGGCCATCGACATGGTGGCGGGGGAGGATTGACAAAAGGAGCGACCCATGGCAAACGGAATCATCATCGACAAGCCCGCCGGCTGGACATCTATGGATGTCTGCGCGAAGCTGCGGGGCATTCTGAAAACCAAGAAGGTGGGCCATGCCGGGACCCTGGATCCCATGGCCACCGGCGTCCTGCCGGTGTTTGTGGGACAGGCCACCCGGGCGGTGTCCTTCGCCGAGGACGGGGAGAAGGAGTATATCGCCGGGCTGCGGCTGGGCCGCACCACCGACACCCAGGACATCTCCGGCGAGACCCTGGACACCCATCCGGTGCTCACCGGCCGGGAGGACCTGCTGCACCTGCTGCCCCGGTTCACCGGCGAGATACAGCAGGTGCCCCCCATGTATTCCGCCGTGAAGATCGGCGGCCAGAAGCTCTACCAGATCGCCCGCCGGGGCGGGGAGATCGAGCGCCCCGCCCGGCCCGTCACCGTTTATGAGCTGGAGCTGCTGGACCAGACCGGACCCGGGGACTACACTCTGCGCATCCGGTGCTCCAAGGGCACCTACGTCCGCACCCTGTGCCACGACATCGGACAGGCTCTGGGCTGCGGCGGCTGCATGAGCAGCCTGCGGCGCACCGTGGCTGCGGGCTTTACCCTGGAGGAGGCCGTGGCACTGGACCGGGTCCAGGAGGAGGGCGAGGCGCTGCTGGCCCCGCTGGACTCACTGTTCCGCCAGCACCCGGCCTACCGGATCCGGCATCCCCGGGTGGACGCCCTGTGCCGCAACGGGAACCCCTTCACCGTCCGCCAGGAGCTGCCGGAGGGCGTGTACCGGGTATATGGTCAGAGCGGCGAATTTCTCTGCCTCAGCCGCCTGGAGGGCGGCGTAATGACCTCCCTTAAAAACTTTTTCGGAGCGTGAATACCTTGAATCGAACTGTTATCGCCCTGGGCTTTTTCGACGGCGTTCACCGGGGCCACGGGGCTCTGCTGGAAATGACCGTCCGCCGGGCCCGGGAGCTGGATGCCGTACCTGCTGCCTTTACCTTCGACCGTCCGCCTAAGGAGGTGGTCACCGGCCGCCCGGTGGGCCTCATCAACACGTCGGAGGACCGTCGGGATTTGATGCAGCGGCTGTACGGCATCCGTCAGGTCATCATTGCCCCCTTTGACAACGCCATGATGACCATGCCCTGGCAGGAGTTTATCGATCGCCTGCTGGTGGGGACCTACGGGGCCGTCCACCTGGTGGCGGGCCATGATTACCACTTCGGCCACCGGAACCAGGGGGACCCCCAGAAGCTCCAGGCCCGCTGTCGGGAGCTGGGCATCGGCTGCGACATCATCCCTCAGGTGACCCTGGACGGCATCACCGTCAGCTCCACCTACATCCGCACTCTGGTGGAAAGCGGCCAGATGGAGCGGGCCGCGGAGTTTCTGGGTCACCGGCACTGTCTGACCCGCACGGTTGCCCACGGCTGCCGCTTCGGCCGCACCATCGGCATCCCTACCGTGAACCTGACGCCGCCGGACCATGTGCTGCTGCCGGAGCGGGGCGTGTATGTGACCCGGGTGTTTCTGCCGGACGGCTCCAGCGTTCCCGGCGTCACCAATGTGGGCACCCGGCCCACCGTCAGCGACGGCGACGCCGTGTCGGTGGAGACCTTCCTGCTGGATTTCGGCGGAGACCTGTATGACAAGACCATCCGGGTGGAGTTCTGCCGCCGCCTGCGCCCGGAGCGGAAATTCGCCTCGCCCCAGGAGCTGAAGGCTGAAATCCAGCGCAATATCCAACAAACTCGCGATTATTTTGTGGAAAACCCCGAATAAGCCCCGCGCCGCCTGCTTTTTGGCAGGCGGCGATTTTTCATGCATTTGTTCACAATTTATTTACAAAAAAGGTCAAAGAAAGTCAGAAATCTCTCTTGACATTTGCCGGAGCCGTGCTATACTATAGACAAAGGTCAAGGAAAGGCAAAGTCAAAGATAGAAGAAAGAGACGAAGACCTGAACAGAAAGGAAGTGAGCGGCTTGGGTACATCGGATATGATCGCCCGGTTCATCCAGGCGGAGCTGGAGGAGGCCAACGGGGTTCTGGAGCTGCAGCGCAGCGACCTGGCCCAGCGGTTTGGCTGCGTCCCCAGCCAGATCAATTATGTGATGTCCACCCGTTTTTCTCCGGAGCACGGCTACATTGTGGAGTCGCGCCGGGGCGGCGGGGGCTACATCCGCATCACCCGGGTGCAGGTGGACCGCCACACGCTCTTGATGCACGTCATCAACTCCGTGGGCGATACGCTGGACCTGGCCAGCGCCCGGGCCATCCTGTCCAACCTGGTTCAGTCCCAGGCCGTGGACAAAGCCGTGGGACAGACCCTTCTGTGGGCCCTGTCCGACAATTCCCTCCGCGCCGTGCCAAAGGCGCAGCGGGATACCCTGCGGGCCAACATTTTCAAGCAGGTGCTCATTCACCTGGTTTGAGTTTTCGATAAGGAGGCAATCATTATGAAATGTCAGAATTGCGGAAAGAACGAAGCAACGTTTTACTATAGGAGCAGCATCAACGGCCGGGTCATGGAGAGCCATCTGTGCCCCCAGTGCGCCCAGAAGCTGGGCCTGATGCAGAATATGCGCCAGCCCCTGATGGACAGCCTGTGGGACGATGACTTCTTCACCCGTCCCTTCCGGATGCTGGAGCCCCTGCTGGGCGGCTTCGGCAGCCGGTTGCTGACGGAGTTCCCGGAGCCGGTGGATGTGACCCAGGAGGCCCGCCGCACTGCTGCGGAGCCTCAGGACGACAGTCTGGTCCAGGGCGACGAACGGGAGCAGCTCAGCCGCCGCCGTCAGCGCAACGCCCTGGAGACCCAGCTGCGTCACGCCGTGGAAACGGAGAACTTCGAGGAAGCCGCCAGGCTGCGGGATCAGCTGCGGTCCCTGCCCCAGGCGTAATGGGGCGCAATTGACGAATTGAAATAAAGGAAGTGTACTATTATGATGGAAAATAAATTCACTCCCCGTGCGGAAGAATCCCTGCGGCTGGCCCAGGAGGCTGCCGAGGAAATGGGACATGGCTATGTGGGCTCCGAGCATCTGCTGCTGGGCCTGATGCGTGAGGAGGAGGGCATTGCCCACCGGGTCCTGGAGGAGGCCGGCCTCACCGACGATATGATCTGCGATGTGCTGCATCGCAGCGTGGGCACCGGACTGTCCGGCGCGGCTCCCTCCCAGGGGCTGACCCCCCGGGCCAAGAGCGCCGTGGAGCTGGCTGTGTCCGAGGCGTCCCGCACCGGCGCGGGCTACATTGGTACCGAGCATCTGCTGATGGGCCTGCTGCGTGAGGGCAACAATATGGCCATCCGGGTGCTGCGCACCGTGGGCATCGACCCCAAGAAGCTGTACAGCGCCGTGGTGAAAAAGATCAACGAAGCGCCCCGCGCCGCAGCCGCCGCCGGCAGCGGCTCCGCCGCTCCCGCCCGGGAGGACGGCAAGAAGGGCGGCACCCTGGCGGAGTTCACCCGGGATCTGACGGAGGCCGCCCGCAGCGGCAAGCTGGACCCGGTCATCGGCCGGGAGAAGGAGATTGCCCGGGTCATCCAGATTCTGTCCCGCCGCACCAAGAACAACCCCGTTCTGATCGGTGAGCCCGGCGTGGGCAAGACCGCCATTGCCGAGGGCCTGGCCCAGCGCATCGCCGCCGCCGACGTGCCCGAGGAGCTGCTGGACAAGCGGGTCCTGTCCCTGGACCTGTCCGGTATGGTGGCCGGTACCAAATACCGGGGCGAATTTGAGGAGCGCATCAAGAACACCATCAACGAGGTGAAGAAGGCCGGCAACGTCATCCTGTTCATCGACGAGCTGCACACCATCGTGGGCGCAGGATCTGCCGAGGGTGCGGTGGACGCCGCCAACATCCTCAAGCCCGCCCTGTCCCGGGGCGAGATCCGCGTCATCGGCGCCACCACCCTCAATGAGTACCGCAAGTACATTGAGAAGGACGCCGCTCTGGAGCGCCGCTTCCAGCCCGTCACCGTGGGAGAGCCCTCTCCCGAGGCTACGCTGGAGATCCTGAAGGGCCTGCGGGATAAGTACGAGGCCCACCATCACCTGACCATTACCGACGGAGCCCTGGAGGCCGCCGTGCGGCTGTCCCGCCGGTATATCAACGACCGGTTCCTGCCGGACAAGGCCATCGACCTGATGGACGAGGCCGCCAGCCAGGTGCGTATGGCTGCCGAGTCCGCCTCCCCCGATCTGAAGGACCTGGAGGAGAAGATCGCCGCCCTGCACCGGGAGAAGGAGGAGGCCGTCACCGCTCAGGACTTCGAGAAGGCCGCCCAGCTGCGGGATATCGAGAAGGACTATCAGGAGCAGGTGGAGATCGAGCGCGACAAGTGGCGCAAGCAGATGTCCGCCAATCGCGGCAGCGTCACCGAGGACGACATTGCCAAGGTAGTGGCCGGCTGGACCGGCATCCCTGTCACCCGGCTCACCCAGGACGAGAGCCAGCGGCTGCTGCAGCTGGAAAAGGTCCTGCATGAGCGCGTGGTGGGTCAGGACGAGGCTGTTACCGCCGTGGCCAAGGCCATTCGCCGCAGCCGTGTGGGCCTGAAGGACCCCAAGCGGCCCATTGGCTCCTTCCTGTTCCTGGGCCCCACCGGTGTGGGCAAGACCGAGCTGTGCAAGACCCTGGCCGAGGCCATGTTCGGCGACGAGAACGCCATGATCCGTATCGACATGTCCGAGTACATGGAGAAGCACACGGTGTCCCGTCTGGTGGGCTCGCCTCCCGGATATGTGGGCCACGAGGAGGGCGGCCAGCTCACGGAGAAGGTGCGCCGTAAGCCCTATTCCGTGGTGCTGTTCGACGAGATCGAAAAGGCCCACCCCGATGTGTGGAACATCCTGCTGCAGATCCTGGAGGACGGCATTGTCACCGACTCCCAGGGCCGCCGGGTGGACTTCAAGAACACCATCATCGTCATGACCTCCAATGTGGGGGCCAAGAACATCACCGCCGCCGACACGCCTCTGGGCTTTGACGGCAGCGGCGAGGCGGCCAAGCGCACCGAGGAGGAGCGGTTTGCACGCATCAAGGACGCCGTTATGGCGGAGTTGCGCCAGACCTTCCGTCCCGAGTTCCTGAACCGTATCGATGAGATCATCGTGTTCCACCAGCTGACGGAGGAGAACATCCGCAGCATTGCCCGCCGGATGCTGGATACCATCGGCAGCCGCATGGCTGCCCAGGGCATCACCCTCCAGGCGGATGACGATGCCGTGGCCGCTCTGGCCAAGGATGGCTTCGATCCCCGCTACGGCGCCCGTCCCCTGCGCCGTACCCTCCAGACCGAGGTGGAGGACGTGGTGGCCGAGCAGATGCTGGACGGTAAGCTCCAGTCCGGCGACACCGCCCACGTCCGTCTGAAGGACGACAAGGTGGTCATCGAAAAGTAAGATAATCCCCCGACCGGCGGCACCTCAAGCCGCCGGTCAGGGGATTTTTACGTTCTGTCTTACGCCTTTACCAGCTCCACCAGCACCTGTACCATCTTTTCCATAGACGGCACGGGGACAAACTCGTGCACGCCGTGGTAATTGGCGCCGCCGGTGCACAGGTTGGGGCAGGGGATATCCCGCTCCCAGGACAGGCGCGCCCCGTCGGTGCCGCCCCGGATGGGAACGATCACCGGCTCCACGCCCACGGCCTCCATGGCGGCCTTGGCGTTTTCGATCAGCTCCATATGGGGCCGGATTTTCTCCTTCATGTTGTAGTAGCTGTCCCGCATCTCCAGCCGGAAGGTGCCCTGGCCCCACCGTGCGTTCAGATAGTCCACCAGCTGCTGCACGAAGGCCTTCCGGGCATTGAACTTCTCCAGGTCGTGGTCCCGGATGATGGCGTGCAGCACCACCTGGCTCTCGTTTCCGGCCAGGTCCGTCACATGGTAGAAGCCCTCGTAGCCCTCCGTGTGGGCGGGAGCCTCCGCCGCAGGCAGCAGGGAGATGAACTGGTTGGCCAGCAGGATGGCATTTTTCATCTTGTTCTTGGCGGAACCGGGATGGATGTTCACGCCCTCCACCGTCAGGGTCACGGCGGCGGCATTGAAGTTCTCGTACTCGATCTCGCCCAGCTCGCCGCCGTCCACGGTGTAGGCCACCCTGGCGGGGAACTTTTCCGGATCAAAGTGATCGGCGCCCTTGCCCACCTCCTCGTCGGGGGTGAAGCACACGGCCACGGCCCGGTGCCGGATCTCCGGATGGGCCAGCAGGTATTCGCAGGCGGTGACGATCTCCGCCACGCCCGCCTTGTCGTCGGCCCCCAGCAGGGTGGTGCCGTCGGTGACGATCAGCTCCTGGCCGATGTACCGCTCCAGGAAGGGGAAGTCCTTCACCTTCAGGCTCCCGGCTTTCTTCAGGGGCAGGTCCCCGCCCTGATAGGTGACGATCTCCGGATGGATATCGGCTCCGCTGACGGCAGGGGAGGTGTCCATGTGGGCGATCAGGCCCAGAGCCGGCGCATCGCATCCGGGGGTGGCGGGCAGCACGGCGTACACATAGCCCTTGTCGTCCAGGTGGGCCCCCTCCAGGCCCAGGGCTGCCAGCTCATCGGCCAGATACTGACCCAGCACCCGCTGGTGGGCGGTGGTGGGCACGGTGTCCGACGTCTCGCTGGAGGTGGTGTCGAAGGACACATATTTCAGAAAACGCTGGGTAACTTCCATGATGGTTTCCCTCCGTAAATTGGATTTGCCCCCAGTATAGCACATCTCCCGCCTCTCCGTCAATCCACTGGGAAATATGACGTTTTGCATAAACTTATTAAGAATTATGAACTATTGATATACATGTTGACATGAGAAAATAGAGATGATATGATTTTGTTAACGGGGTATTCGAATAATAAACCAGAAGAAGATATCAAATAACAAACAGCCATGTAAAAAAAGGAGATGACAACGTGAGAAAAAGAATTACCACCGGCTTGCTGGCAGTTGTTTTCTGCATAATTGCCATCCTGCCTGCGGGGTGCTCCGCTCAAAAAGGGCCCTCTATGGTGAGCCGGGGCTTTGAGCGGGCGGTGATCGACGGCCGCCAGGCCACCCGGTTTGTGGACTCCGCCCTTGCGGCGGAGAGCGAGACATCGGGCTATTTGTTTTCGTATTATTGTGTGGATTCCAGCCGGATCGTCCAATACGACTCCAGGAATGTCAGCGATGCCAGACTTCTGCTCTCCCTTAGCAGAGGGCAGACCAAGAGCGCGCCCCATGGGGTCACCACAACGGGGACCATCGTCTTTTCCGGAGAGCCGGACGAGAAAATGAAGGATGCGGTCAGCGCATGGGCCGGAGCCGACGGGAGCTATGCGGTCCGGTCGCTTATGGGGAGGGGGACGTTTTCGTTCCCACAAGATGAACGAAGCGACCGGGTTTCCTATTTTATAGGTGTCGGGTTTGATGAGTACGCCTTCCGGCTTCAGCGGTATGACGTGTATCAGCCGCGGCAGGGGGCGGTCGGTCTTGCGGCGGAGCCGGAGTACCGCCAGGCTGGCACGGTCACCGTGCATGCGCACATCCCCAAGCAGGTGGTTTATTGCACCGCCGGGAAAACGGCCAATGCATAAACGGCCCGGTTTTCTGTCCCGGGACAGGGCGGGACGTCCCGCTTTTAGGGCCGTTTTCGCCAGCCCTTCAACAAAAATCGCTTCGCTCATTTCTGAACCCTCTTGACAGCCCGCAGCTCGATATAGCCGCGCCCGCCACGGGGTTCGAGCTGGATGCGCAGGTTCTCATCGTCCCAGCGGTAGCCGAGATATGCCGGGTCGCAGCTGTCCATGAATATCTGCACGGTATGGATTGCCTCGCAATAGTCCTCCTCGCAGAAGGGTTGACCTTGGAACTGGAGATATTCCGCCTCTGGCAGATGAATGGTGTCAAAGCCCTCCGGGATCATCCCCATATAATCCAGCCCGACCTCTATGCCCTGCACATAGGTGGAGGTGTTCGGCTTTTTGTACTTTTCGGGCAGCCACATGGAAATAGGCTCTCCGCAGAGTGACTTCATGCTCATAAGGATTATATTTTGTACAGAGCCGCTATTTCAGCAGTTTTTCGTAGGTGAAGTTTCCAGCAGCCCCCTTCACAAGCAATATAGCAAGTACTGCCAGAACAATACCCACTCCCCAGAGAAGTTCTGCGCTGATTAGGATAATGCCCGTGAATTGTCCGATGAGCAAAGCGAGAATCGGGAAGATCAGGAATACCGCCCGCTGCTGTGCTTCTTCGATAGTCTGTGCCTTGGCAGAACTCCGCACGGTTACAGCAATTGCAACCAGAGAGATCGCCGGTGCGATCAAAAGCATGATCGCCAGCCAACTCGCTGCGGGAAGGAGCAGATTGCCGGTCAGGAAGAACACTTCCATCTCCACTACCAACAGCATGGCAGCAAACGAGATATAGGAAATCATCATTCCAACCGAAAGCCCGGCCAATATTTTGGATTGGAACAACTGCCGCAGGGACAGCGGTGAATACAGCAATGTTTCTAAGGTGTGCTTTTCTTTTTCGCCCACAAAGGAGCTTGCCGCCATGACAGAGGATGCCATGATCGGGATGATCAGAAAAAAGGGCGGCATAATGTTATTCAATATAAGTCCCAATATCCTCTGCTGCTGACTGTACTCCCCATTGGGAGCAGGCAGCATATCCAACAGTTTCTGAAAATCTGAGGCAGCATCGGGTGCCTGTGTCAGAACAATTACAAAAATCGACGGCAGAACAATAGTTAGCACAAGCGGCACGATAAGAAGAACTGCGAAAATCTGCTTATTTGATGTAATGCCACGAATATCTTTCTTTATTAAGGCGAACTGTCCGCTATTCATATTTTTCACGCTCCGTTTCCGCATGTTCCCGGTCGATCAGCGAAAAGTAGATTTCTTCCAATGACATCTGCTGTTCCGATACATGGTACAAATCACCACCGGCCTCTACAATTCTTTTTACGATGAGCGGGATGTCATGCTCGGAGGTCACATCCATATCATAGATGTGATCTCCAATTTCCTGATATATCATGTCCTTTGGCATACGGCTTGCTTTTATCCGTACCTTGGTATTCTGGCAGGCCATAGATCGCAGTTCCGTAATATCTCCTGCGGCAAATAAGCATCCCTTATTCATAAGTCCGTATGTCGTACAGATTTCCTGCGCATACCGAAGCTGATGCGTACAAAGAAATACTGTAATCCCTTCGGCAGCCTGCTCCTGAATCAGAGAATTCACATTCTGAGCGCTTTCGGGGTCAAGGCCAGAGGTCGGCTCATCCAGAAATAAAATCTGCGGACGGTGAAGTAATGCTCTGGCCAAAGAAAGCCGCTGGCGCATACCGGTAGAATAAGTGGCCAGCTTGCGATCCATCACATCTGCCAGTTCCAGTCGTTGTAGGAGCAGTTTTGCTCTATCTGCACATTCCGAACGGCTCATGCCAAAAAGAGTGCCGTAGAATTGCAGATTCTCCCAAGCCGTCATGTGATCGTACATTTGGGCATGTTCTGTTACTACGCCGACCTTTTCATGCAGCTGCTCCGGGTTTTGGGTGGGGTCAATTCCCAGCACCTGACATTTACCGCCCGATGGGGTCAGCATACCGCAAAGCAGTTTCACGGTCGTGGTTTTTCCCGCTCCGTTTGGCCCTAAGAATCCGAAGATCTCTCCCTGATTCAATGAGAACCTGATTCCATCAACCGCAACGGTTCCTCCGGAAAATGTTTTTGATAATGCTTCTACGGTAATTGCTTTCATCTCATATTTCCCTCTATGCGGTCATCTGCTGTGTTCAGTTCGAGATTCATCAGGTCAAAATCGACATATTCTCCATTGATTTTGAAAAAATGGGGAAACGTACACAGCTTCCGAAAGCCATACTTCTCATACAGATGGATGGCGCGGGCATTGCTGCTGCGCACCTCCAGATTCAACTGCTCGAAGCCGTTCTCCTTGGCAAAGGCAAGAACAGCTTCCGTCAGCGCAGACGCTGCGCCGCAGCCCCACCACGCTTTTTTCAGGCTGATACCGAACTCTCCGCGATGGCTCATGCGCCGGGGCTTGCGGTTCAGGCTTGCCGTGCCAATGATCTCGCCATATACCTTGGCAAGATACTGCACATTGTCCGCTGATTCGCACTGCGAACGCAGATAGTCTTGCTCCGTTTCAAGGTCGAGGGGCACGCCCTCCGCACCGAAGCTGAGATTTTCGGTTTCGCCGCCCACGATTTTCAGATAATCCAAGAGTGCTGCGGCATCCTCTGCCCGTGCGCGCTCTATGACAAACAAGCTGTTATTCAATTTCAAAACTTCCTTTCTTCGTATTTTCCCCTTACGGAAATGCGTCTCAGCGTCGGACATCCATCCATCTGTCCGCAGTCGGCGCAGGTATCCAGTCCCTTTTCCCGGACGCAGTTATGTACGGGGCAGAGCCTGTCGCAGAACGGCGTTTTTACGCCCTCTATGCGGCAGCCGGTGCAGTTTATCATTTCGGGTAGGATCGTTACCCCGTTGAGCTTTGTCCACAGGGCGGCAGTTTTTTCGCGCAGGGCGTTGTCGTTCGTGAGCGTTGCGATTCTGGCATCGCATTTTTCGCAGTCCAGTCCGCAGCAACCGATCAGTTGATTCGTGCTTTTCATAATCCTACCTCCATACAATTTAAGCTTTCCTGACAGCAAGGCAGTTGTCTGCCAATGTGCCGGCAGCGTCTGCACATTCTTTCATGTCGCTTCTTCCTGCGCTGCCAATATTGCACCTCTGTATGCCCGCTCCAAATGGGAATTGATCGTGTCCTCATCGTATTTCAACGAATTGTTGGCAATCATGCTTGCATACCCGTGGGCAAACAGAAACACCGTGATAAAAACCGTTTTTGTCTGTTCCATGCCAATGCCTAAAGCTCTCTGCATCGCTGAAAGAACGGGGATAAGCGCCTCCGCATCGATCAGTTCAAGCAAAGTCTTTCCGTTAAAATAATCCGACTGGAAAAGGAAGCGGAACAGGTGGGGTTCTTCGATGGCAAAGCGGATATAATTCATCCCGATTCCAAGCGCAGCACCCTTTGGCGGTTTCTTCATGGTCATAAGGTATTCCGAATGATAAAGGTCTGCCTTCGCATAGACTGTTCTTTTCAGTTCTTCCATCGTCGCAAAATGATACATGACGGGCTGTGTGGAGCAATGCAGCCTTTCCGATACAGTTCTTGCGTTGATGTTTTCCACTCCCGCTTCGCGGGCAATCGCAAAGGCTGCGTCAACGATCATCTCTTTTGTAACTTTTGCTTTTGCGGGCATATTCGAACCTCCACATTTATAACTTGTGTTATGTATAACATGAATTATATATCGGTAAGTAGCGCTTGTCAATCCGTCCGAGGCAAAATTTACAAATGGTCTTCCAATGGCAGTTTCATAGGTATAATCTGCCTTTCTGCGAAAGGCACCGACGGGGTTATGAAACCGAGGGGTGCTTAAGAATCGAGTTCAAGCCTCATAAGAACAAG
>FR884108.1:0-13824 GCA_000435975.1 Oscillibacter sp. CAG:241
GCTGCTGCTGGCCCGGGCGGTGTGGCCCGGCTGCGCCGCCCTGGAGGGCCTGCTGCTGGCAGCGGCCCTGACCCTGCCCCTGTCCGGGGTCCTGACCTACGGAAAGCCTCATGCCCTGACGTTTACCGACGTGTGCGCCATGGCCGCGGCGGGCTTTGCCATTCCCTGGGCCTTTTCCGGGCTGTACGGCCTGCGGATGCTGGAGGGGGGGTATCTCCTGGTGCTGACGCCCCTGGTGGCGGCCTTCTGCAGCGACGCCCTGGCCCTGTTCACCGGCATGGCCTGCGGAAAGCATAAGCTGGCCCCCCTGGTCAGCCCCCACAAAACCGTGGAGGGAGCCCTGGGCGGTCTGGCAGGCGGCATGGCCGGCATGGCCGTTTTCTGCGCGGTGTTCCGGACCATGACCCACACGGCCCTGAGCTATTCCCTGTGCATTGCCCTGGGCCTGCTGGGCGCGGTGCTGGGGGAGCTGGGGGATCTGAGCTTCTCCGCCGTCAAGCGCCAGTACGGCATCAAGGATTACGGACGCCTGCTGCCGGGCCACGGCGGCGTGCTGGACCGGTTCGACAGCGTGCTGTTTGCCGCCCCGGTGCTGTGCGCCCTGCTGCGGGCCCTGGCGGCGTAAGGGGAGGGCGTCCATGACAAAAACCATCTCCCTGCTGGGCTCCACCGGCTCCATCGGCCGCCAGACCCTCCAGGTGGCCCGTGAGCTGGGCCTTACCGTGGCGGCCCTTACCGCCAACCGCCAGGTGGACCTGCTGGAGCGGCAGGCCCGGGAGTTTCACCCCCAGCTGGCGGTGCTGTATGACCGGGACGCCGCCCGTCAGCTGCGCCTGCGGCTGTCGGATACGGATATCCGGGTGGCGGAGGGGCCGGAGGGTCTGCTGCTGGCGGCCCAGCTGCCCCAGGCCGACACCGTGGTCACCGCCGTTATGGGCAGCGTGGGCCTGGAGCCCACCCTGGCCGCCATCCGGCAAAAAAAACGCATCGCCCTGGCCAATAAGGAAACCCTGGTCTGCGCCGGGGAGCTGGTCATGGCCCAGGCGGAGCGCTGGGGGGCGGACATCGTCCCCGTGGACTCCGAGCACAGCGCCATTTTCCAGAGTCTCCAGGGCTGCCGGGACCGGAATGAGGTCCGGCGGCTGCTGCTGACCTGCTCCGGCGGCCCCTTCTTCGGCCGCAGCTTCCGGGACCTGGAGGGGGTCACTCCCGCCGATGCCCTGAAGCATCCCAACTGGTCCATGGGTGCAAAAATCACCATCGACTCTGCTACCCTGATGAACAAGGGACTGGAGGTCATCGAGGCCATGCGGCTGTACCGTCTGCCGGTGGAGCAGGTGGACGTGGTGATCCACCGCCAGAGCATCGTTCATTCCCTGGTGGAGTACCGGGACGGCGCCATGATCGCCCAGCTGGGCACCCCGGATATGAAGCTCCCCATCCGCTATGCCTTCACCTGGCCTCACCGGGCCCCCAGCCCGGATACGCCCCTGGACCTGCTGACCTGCGGGGACCTGACGTTCCGGGCTCCGGACCTGGACGCCTTCCCCTGCCTGCGCATTGCCCGCCAGTGCGCCAAAGCCGGCGGCACCGCCTGCGCCATTATGAACGGTGCCAACGAGGCGGCGGTGGCCCTGTTTCTGCAGGAGCGTGTGGGCTTCAACGACATTCCCCGCCTGGTGGAGTCCGCCCTTTCCCGGGTGGAGGTGAAATATGCCCCGGACCTTCCGGATATACTGGAAGCAGACAGACAGGCGCGAGCCGCTGTACTGCAAACGGTAGGAGACATGGTATGATCTATATTTTAGCTGCGATCCTGATATTCGGCGTGCTCATCGCCGTCCACGAGCTGGGCCACTTTCTGGCGGCCAAGGCCTGCGGCGTGCGGGTCAACGAGTTCGCCATCGGCATGGGCCCCGCCCTGTTCAAAAAGACCAGGGGCGATACCACCTATGCTCTGCGCCTGCTGCCCATCGGCGGCTTCTGCGCCATGGAGGGGGAGGAGGAGGACTCCGACGACCCCGCTGCCCTGAATAACCAGGGCTTCTGGCGCAAGCTCCTGATCTTTGCCGCCGGCGCCCTGATGAACTTCCTCACGGGCCTTGTCATCATTCTGGTGCTTTACGCTGGGGTCAAGGCCGTCAATGTCCCGGTGATCCACGGCTTCGCCGACGGCTGCCCGCTGGAATCCGCCTCCGGCCTTCAGGTGGGCGACCGCATCCTGTCCATCGACGGGGAGCGCATCTACACCTTCAGCGACGTGTCCCTGCTGCTGGGCCGCAACAAGACCGGCGACTTCGACCTGGTCATCCGCCGGGACGGCCAGAAGCTCCGTCTGGAGAATTTCCACATGGAGCGTGGCGAGTACCTGGATCAGTCCGGCCAGAAATTCACCGGCTTCGGCCTGTATTTCGGCGCCCAGGAGCTGACCTTCGGCGGGCGGCTGAAATACTGCTGGGACCAGGCGGTGGACTTTGTCCGCCTGGTGCGCCTGAGCCTCCAGATGCTCATCACCGGTGAGGCGGGCTTTTCTGATATGAGCGGCCCCGTGGGCATCGTATCCACCATCACCACCGTGGGCGAGCAGTCGGAAAATGCCCGGGCCGCCGCCGCCAACATCGCGTATCTGGCGGCCCTCATCGCCGTGAACCTGGCGGTGATGAACCTGCTGCCCCTGCCCGCTCTGGACGGCGGCAAGATTTTCTTCCTGGTGGTCAACGCCCTGTCCCTGCGCATCATCCGCAAGCAGATCCCCGCCAGGTTTGAAAATTACGTCCATCTGGCCGGCTTTGTCCTTCTCATGGGCCTCATGCTGGTCATCACCTTCCACGACGTCATCAAGCTGTTTCAATAGCGGCAGACCGTCCCGGAATGGGGCCGGCGTCTTTGCCGGCCCCATTTCGCCGCCCCGTGCGGCGCATTTTACTCGCAAGGAGGATATAAACCATGAGCAAGCAGATTCATGTGGGCGCCGTGGCCGTGGGCGGCGGCGCGCCGGTCAGCATCCAATCCATGTGCAATACCCCTACCCAGGACGTGGAGCGTACCGTCTCCCAGATCCTCCGCCTGGAGGGGGCCGGGTGCCAGATCATCCGGGTGGCGGTGCCGGATATGGACGCCGCCCGGGCCATCGGCCCCATCCGCCGCCGCATCCACATCCCCCTGGTGGCGGATATCCACTTTGACTACCGCCTGGCCCTGGAGTGCGTCCGCCAGGGGGTGGACAAGATCCGCATCAACCCCGGCAACATCGGCTCCGCGGAAAAGGTCCGTGCCGTGGCCGACGCCTGCCGGGACCGGGGCATCCCCATCCGCATCGGCGTCAACGGCGGCTCCCTGGAGCGGGAGCTGCTGCAAAAATACGGCGGCGTTACCGCCCAGGCCCTGGTGGACAGCGCCCTGGGCCACGTCCGCCTGCTGAACGACTGCGGCTTCGACGATATCTGCATCTCCGTCAAGTGCTCCCGGGTACCGGTGAACATGGAGGCCTACCGCATGCTCCATGAGCAGACGCCCTATCCCCTGCACCTGGGAGTCACCGAGGCCGGCACGCCCCGCCTGGGGGTGCTGAAATCCGCCATCGGCATCGGCGGCCTGCTGTGCCAGGGCATCGGCGATACCCTCCGGGTCAGCCTGACGGCGGACCCGGAGGAGGAAGTCCGGGCCGCCCTGGATATTCTCTCTGCCGCCGGCCTGCGGCAGACGGGGCCCAATCTGATCTCCTGTCCCACCTGCGGCCGTACCAAATACGACATGATCCCCATCGCCCGGGAGGTGGAGCGCCGCCTCCAGGGCTGCACCAAGCCCATCACCGTGGCCGTCATGGGCTGCGTGGTCAACGGCCCCGGCGAGGCCCGGGCTGCCGACGTGGGCATCGCCGGAGGCGACGGCGAGGGTCTGCTGTTCCGCCATGGCGAAATTCTGTACAAGGTGCCCCAGGACAAGCTGGTGGACGCCCTGATGGACGAGATCGACAAGCTATAAGGAGGGATGCCCTCATATGTGCGATAAAATACCGTTTTTTACCTTTTTTGAGAGCTTCGTGCCGCCCCGTGAGCTGGGCCTGCTGCTCCACGACGCCTGCGTGGTGGGCGGCAGCATGGACCGTGCCCAGCGCACCATGGAGCTGGAGCTGACGGCCTCCGCCCCGCTGCCGGAGGCCGCCGTCACCGCCCTGCGCCAGCTGCTGATGGACCAATACGACCTGCGCCAGCTGCGCCTGAGCTTCCGCACCCCCCAGCGCGCAGATGACAGGTCCGACGTCCTCATGGGCCGGGAGATCAAGGGCAAGCCCGTCTCCATCGACGGCCTGAACCCCAAAATGGGCGCCGTGGTGATAGAGGGCAAGGTCTTTGCCGCCGAGTGCTACGAGACCCGCAAGCCCGGCGTCTGGCGGCTGACCTTCGACATGACGGACTACCGGAATTCCGTCACCGTCACCAAGTATATGGAGGGCAAGGAGGCCCAGTCCATGCAGAACGCCGTGTCCCCGGGCATGTGGCTCCGGGTCCAGGGCAATGTGGAGCTCAGCCGCGACGGCAAGGACATTCAGCTGCGCCCCTTCCACATCATGAAGATCCCCCACAAGCCCCGGGAGGACACCGCCCCGGAGAAGCGGGTGGAGCTGCACCTGCACACGAAGATGTCCAACATGGACGCCCTGACCGACACCGCCTCCGTCATCAGGCAGGCCATCTCCTGGGGCCACCCGGCCATTGCCATCACCGACCACGGCGTGGCCCAGTCCTTCCCGGACGCCTGGCACACCGCCAAGGGCAAAATTAAAATTCTCTACGGCGTAGAGGGCTATTTCATCAACAATCTGGACGACCGCATCGCCGTCCACGGCCCCCAGGACCAGGACTTTTCCGACGAGATCGTCTGCTTCGATATTGAGACCACCGGCCTGAAGGTGGACCGGGAGGCCATCACCGAGATCGGTGCCGTGGTGCTGAAAAACGGCCAGGTCACCGACCGGTTCCAGACCTTCGTGAACCCAGGCCGCCGCCTGACGCCGGAGATCATCGGCCTCACCGGCATCACCGACGCCATGCTTTCCGGCGCCCCGTCCCCCAAGGAGGCCCTGACGGCCTTTCTGTCCTTTGTGAACGGCCGCCCCCTGGCGGCCCACAACGCCGAATTTGACATCAGCTTCATCCGGGCCGGCTGCCGCCGGGAGGGCATCCCCTTTGACCCCACCTATGTGGACTCCCTGATCCTGGCCCAGAACCTGCTGCCCCAGCTTCACAAGTTCAAGCTGGACATTGTGGCCGAATACCTGGACCTGCCCGCCTTCAATCACCACCGGGCCTCCGACGACGCGGCCATGGTGGCCTACATGCTGATCCCGTTCTTTGAGAAGCTGGAGCGGGAGCTGGGCATCCGCCGGCTCCAGGATATCAACCCCCAGATGCTGAAGCTGCGGCCCCAGGGCAGCAAGTCCAGCCGCTTCCCCAAGCACATCATCATTCTGGCCAAGAACAAAATGGGCCTCAAGCACCTGTACCAGCTGATCTCCGCCTCCAACCTGCAATACTTCAAGCGGGTGCCCATCATCCCCAAAACCGAGCTGATGGCCCATCGGGAGGGGCTCATCATCGGCTCGGCCTGCGAGGCCGGCGAGCTGTTCCAGGCGGTGAAGGACCACAAGGACTGGGCCGAGCTCAAGCGCATCGCCTCCTTCTATGACTATCTGGAGATCCAGCCCATCTGCAACAACCTGTTCATGCTCCGCAGCGGCGACGTCCGGTCCGAGGAGGAGCTGCGGGAATTCAACCGCACCATCGTCCGCCTGGGCCGGGAGCTGGGAAAGCCTGTCTGCGCCACCGGCGACGTCCACTTTCAGGAGCCGGAGGACGAGACGTACCGCCGTATTCTCCTGGCCAGCAAGAAGTTCCCCGATGCCGACGCGCCTCTGCCCATCTACTTCAAGACTACCACAGAGATGCTGGAGGAGTTTTCCTATCTGGGCCAGGACCTGGCCCATCAGGTGGTCATCGACAATCCCCGCCGCATCGCCGATCTGGTGGAGGAAATTGAGCTGCTGCCTCCGGGCCAGCTGTTCCCGCCCCGCCTGGAAAACTCCCAGGAGGACCTGAACCGCCTGGTGTGGGACAAGTGTCACGCCCTGTACGGCGACCAGCCCCCCCAGCTGGTGGTGGACCGGCTGAATGTGGAGCTGGGCAGCATCCTGGGCAAATACGACGTGGTGTATATGTCCGCCCAGAAGCTGGTGCAGCGCAGCCTGGAAAACGGCTACCTGGTGGGCTCCCGGGGCTCCGTTGGCTCGTCCCTGGTGGCCTATATGTCCGGCATCACCGAGGTGAACTCCCTGCCGCCCCACTACCGCTGCCCCCAATGCCGCCATGTGGAATTCATCACCGACGGCAGCTACGGCTGCGGGGCGGATATGCCCGACAAGGACTGCCCGGAGTGCGGCACGAAATACGTCAAGGACGGCTTCGACATCCCCTTTGAGACGTTCCTGGGCTATGGCGGCGGCAAGGTGCCGGATATCGACCTGAACTTCTCCGGCGAGTACCAGGCCCGGGCCCACCGCCACGCCATCGAGATGTTCGGCCAGACCCAGGTGTTCCGGGCCGGCACCATCGGAACCCTGGCGGAAAAGACCGCCTTCGGCTTTGTCCGCAAATACCTGGACGAGCGGGGCCTCACCGCCGGCAGCGCCGAGGTGAACCGCCTGACCCAGGGCTGCGTGGGGGTCCGCCGCACCACCGGCCAGCACCCCGGCGGCCTGGTGGTGGTCCCCGACGACATGGATGTGGAGGATTTCACCGCCGTGCAGCACCCCGCCGACGCCGAGGACGTCGACACCATCACCACCCATTTTGAATACCACTGCATGGAGGACAACCTTCTGAAGCTGGATATGCTGGGCCACGATGACCCCACCATGATCCGCATGCTGGAGGACCTCACCGGGGTCAACGCCCGGACCATCCCCCTGGACGACCCGGACACCATGAGCATCTTCACCTCCTCCCGGGTGCTGGGCTTTGAAAACGACGAGCTGCTGGGCCCCACCGGGGCCGTGGCCATTCCGGAGTTCAACACCCGGTTCACCCGGGGCATGCTGGTGGATACCCAGCCCAAGGATTTCAATACCCTGGTGCGCCTGTCCGGCTTCTCCCACGGCACCGACGTGTGGCTGGGCAATGCCCGGGACCTGATCGTCAGCGGCACTGCCTCCGTTCTGGAGACCGTGGGCTGCCGGGACGACATCATGCTCTATCTCATCCATATGGGTCTGGACCCCAAAATGAGCTTCAAGATCATGGAGGCCGTCCGGAAGGGCAAGGTGAAAAAGGGCGGCTTCCAGGACGGGTGGGAGGATGCCATGCGGGCCCATGAGGTGCCCGACTGGTACATCGACTCCCTGGCCAAGATCGGCTATCTGTTCCCCAAGGCCCACGCCGTGGCCTATGTGATGATGGCCTTCCGCATCGCCTGGTTCAAGGTCCACGAGCCCCTGGCGTTCTACGCTACCTTCTTCACCGTCCGGGCCAAGGCCTTCGACGCGGAATACTGCTGCGCCGGCATTGACGCCGTGAAGCGGAAGATCCGTGAGATCGAGAACAACAAGGACGCCACCGCCGTGGAGCAGAGCCTGATGGTCACCCTGGAGGTGTGCTACGAGTTCTATCTCCGTGGCTTCCACTTTGACACCATCAGCATCTACGACTCCCAGGCTACCGCCTTCAAGATCACGGAGAACGGCCTGCTGCCCCCCTTCGTCTCCGTCCGGGGCCTGGGCGAGACCGCCGCCCTGGACACCGTGGAAAAGCGGAAGGGAAAGACCTTCATCTCCGTGGAGGAGTTCGCCGCCTGCTGCAGCAAGCTGTCCAAAACCCACATCGAGCAGCTGAAGGCCCTGGGGGCCTTTGCCGGCATGGCGGACACCAGCCAGATCACGTTTTTCTGATATGGAGTGGCGCTTTGTCTGGTCCCGCGGCGACGAGCATGAGACAGGCCGTGCCCTGTCCCGGGAAATGCTGCGCTTGTATCGGGACAAAGCCCGGGAAAAGCGGGACGTCCCGCCGGATATCGGGACAGTTTTTATAGGAAATAACGGCAAACCGATGACAAATGGCTGCTATTTCAATATCAGCCACAGCCACGGTCTGGTGGCCTGCGCCGTGGCGGAGGTCCCGGTGGGCATCGACGTGGAGAAGATCCGCCCGGTATCGCCCCGGCTTTTACGCATTTTATCGCCTGCTGAACGCGAATCTGTGCGGCGTGACGAGGACTTCTTCCGCCTTTGGACCCTGAAGGAGGCCCTGATCAAGTGTCAGGGAGGTGTACTGGGCCGGGTCCGGCACGTTCATTTCCGGATCGACGGGGATTCCGTCACCTGCACCGTCCCCGGCTACGCCTTCTCCGTTCTCCCGGCCCCGGAGGGCTATGCCGCCGCCCTGTGCTGGGAAAAACTGGAAGAAAACCGGCATGAAACGCGCAAAAAATGACAGGTTTTTCAAAGGATCTGCATAAAAAATACCGGAACCGGCAGAAATTTTGCCGGTTCCGGTATTTTTTATGTGAGTAATCCGTATTTTTCCTTGATGCGGTCCAGCTTTTCCAGCATGGGCTCCGCGGCCACCCACAGGAAGAATACCGTGGCTGCCGCGTGGACGCAGTCCACCGGGAAGCCGGTGACGTAGTACGTCAGCAGCGTTTTCCAGGTGAGGCTTTCCGCCCCGGCCCACATCAGTACCGATGCCGGATTCATGATGCCGCCGTAGATCACGATGGCGCAGAAGGCGCCAAAGGTACACATGCTCCCCAGAGTTCGGCGCAAAAGCCCCTTTCGGAACAGGACTCCGGCCAAAAATCCGATAATTCCCATGCTAAACATCTGCCACGGCGTCCAAACGCCCTGGGAGAACAGCATGTTGGACACCAGCATGGACAGCGCGCCCACCAGAAAGCCGCTCTCGCCCCCCAGCGCTACGCCGGAGATGATGGTCATGGCCATGACGGGCTTGAACTGAGGCAGCATGAAAAATGCCGCCCGGCCCGCCACGGAGATGGCGCACAGCACCGCAATGACCACCAGCTCCCGGGCCTGGGGCCTGCGCCCCTCGAACACCAGGAAGAACGGGGCCATGCACTCCAGCAGCACCAGCACCGACATGAGGCCATACTGCCTGTTGTCCAGGTAATAGACCCCCACAAACAGGGTCACGGGGATCAGCAGCAGGATAGACACCGCCGCCGCTGCCGTCCGGCGGGACAGCCTGCGCTTTTCCGCCGGAACCTGCACCAGGTCAAGGGGCTTGGTCCGGCGGCCGATGGACAGGGCCAGCACCAGCAGCAGCCCGCAGAACACCAGATACAGCCGCAGCTGCTGCCAGCCCAGAGCCGTCAGGCCGCCCTTGCCCACGGCGGCGGACAGGTCCGTGACTCCGGTGGCATACAGGAATATGGCCAGGGCCCCCGCCCCGGACACGGCGGCCAGGGCCTTGCGCCACAGGGGCAGCTTTTTGGGCTTCCAGTCCGGCGTTTCCTCCCGGGGCTCCGGCAGAGGGGGAATGTCCTCCGGCAGGGCCGGCTCCGCCGGAACCGTGCCGCCGCAGACAGCCATGACGTCCTCCGCCGTCACCGCCTGGGGCTCCAGGCTCCGGGCCATGCGGTTGGCGGCGGTGGTATAGAAGCTGTTGCCGGAGAAGAAGGCGCGGGGAGATGCCTCCGTCACCACGCTGCCGTCAAAAAACAGGGCGCAGCGGTGGGCATAGCGGGCGCAGAACTCCACGTCGTGGCTGACCATCAGCAGCGACACCCCGCGGGCCAGCAGCGTCCGCAGAATCAGGGCGAAGGCCTGCTTGAACTCCGCATCCAGGCCCTTGGTGGGCTCGTCCAGCAGCAGGATCTCCGGCTCCAGCAGCAGCACCTTGGCCAGGGCCGCCCGCTGCTGCTCGCCGCCGGACAGGTCGTAGGGGTGCCGGTCCAGCAGGTCCTCCAGGCGGCACAGAGCCACCATCCGGGCCACCCGCTCCTCCTGCTGGGGACGGGGCGTTTTTGTGCCGGAAAATATTTCGAACAGGTCCTCCCGGACCGTTTTTTTCACAAATAAGGTCTGGGGATTCTGGGGCAGCATGCCCAGGGTCCCCTTTACGGAAATGTTGCCCCGCTGGGGCTTTTTCATGCCGGACAGCAGCTTCAGCGTGGTGCTCTTGCCCGCGCCGTTGCCGCCCAGCAGGGCCAGAAACTCCCCACGGCCCAGGGTCAGGTCCAGCCCCTTGATGACGTCGGGGCTGTCCGGCTCATACCGGAACCACGCGCCCTGCACCGTCAGCACCGGCTGGCGCCGGGGGTACGTCTGCTCCCGGGGCAGCGGAACCAGCGGATGCTCCGCCGCATAGCTCCGCAGAAAATCCCGGCCCTCCCGCACGGTGACGGGACAGGGGGCCTCCGTTTCCACCGAGGCCCAGACGCGCATGGCGGCGGGCATGGCCAGAAACATCCGGTGGCCCAGGGCCTTTAGCCGGCGGCCCACGTCGTAGGGCGTGCCGGTGCACAGCAGCTGCCCCCGGTCCATTACCGCCACGGCGGTGGGCCGGGGGAAGGCCTCCTCCCGCCGGTGCTCCGTCCGCGGGGAAAGGCCTCCTCCAGCCGGTGCTCCGTCAGCACCACGGCGGTGCCCAGCTCCCGGTTGATCTTTCCCAGCACCGCCAGGAAATCCGAGGCGGCGATGGGGTCCAGCTGGCTGGTGGGCTCGTCCAGAATCAGCACGTCCGGCTGCATGGCCATCACCGAGGCCAGGTTCAGCAGCTGCTTCTGTCCGCCGGACAGCTGGGAAACGTCCCGGTAAAACCAGTCCTCGATGCCGAAGAATGCCGCCATCTCCGCCACCCGGCGGCGGATGGTGGGGGTGTCCACCCCCAGGCTCTCCAGCCCGAAGGCCAGCTCGTGCCAGACCTTGTCGGTGACGATCTGGTTTTCCGGCGACTGCTGGACAAAGCCGATGCGGGCCGCCAGCGTCCGCTGGTCCACCTGGTCCAGCGGCGTATCCCGGAACAGAATGCGGCCCTGCCGGGTCCCGTGAGGGGCCAGGGCGGGCTTCAGCTGCCGCAGCAGCGTGGACTTGCCGCAGCCCGAGGGACCGCACAGCACCAGGAACGCACCCTCCGGCACCGTCAGCGACAGGCTGTCAATGGCCCGGGCGGTCTGCCCCGGATAGGAAAAGGTCAGATTTTCGACGGTGAACAGCGCCATACCCGCGCCTCCTTTCGGTCTATGATCACCGGCGTCAGGCACAGGGCCAGATACGCCAGGTAAAAGCTGATGGAAAACGGCTGGGCCATGGCTCCCTGGAGCATGGGGAAATACCACCATTTCAGGCCCCCGGCAAGGCTTCCGCACAGCAGATACATGCCGCAGAAGCCCAGCCAGCCCAGGGCGTATTTGTCCCGGTCCTCCATGCGGTAAATGGAAAAGGCCGTCCGGCCCCGGAGGCCGTAGCCCCGGCTTTTCATACTGTCGGCGGTTTCGATGGCGTTCTCCAGAGCCCAGGTCACCATGATGGAGAAGATGGTGACGGCCCTTCTGGCCCGCTGCCATGCGCTGCCGGTGGAGGCGTCCCGCCCGATGCAGAACTGCGCCTGGCGCACGGTTTCCAGCTGGCGGCGGAACAGGGGCACAAACCGCAGGGTCATGCTCAGCACCAGGGACAGGGCCGGGATCACCCGGCCAAACAGATACACAAATTTGTCCGACGTGATGACCCGGTTGAAGCACACGAACCACAGCACCACGGCGCACAGCATGGTCCCCGCCGCCAGACCATACAGAATACTCTCCAGCGTCAGGGGGTTGCCGGAGGGCAGATAGATGAGAATGGTGACACCCGCGTGGTTGAAGGCGGGATTCACCAGGGCCGCCAGCAGCAGCACCGGCAGGGCCACCCGCAGGTGCCTTGCCAGGGCCCGGCGGCCCTCCAGCTGCCCGGCATACAGCAGCGCCCCCAGCAGGGACACCGCCAGGCAAACCGGGTGCATCAGCACCATGGAATAGGCCAGCACCAGGGCGAAAAACAGGAAGTTCACCAGGGGGTGATAGCGGGAAAAGGCGTCGCCCACGGCTCCGGCCTCCTTTCACAGAATCGTTTTTGGGGACAGGCTCAGCCGCCCATGAAGCCGCCTCCTACATCATACCCCAGGTCGCAGGTATACACCCAGCAGATCACGTCGCCGGGCTGCACCTGGTACCGGGAGCAGCCGTAGTTGGGGAACCAGTCGTTGACCTTGTACATCCAGCCGGAGCCGTCGCCGACGTCGAACTCGTACAGGTTGTAGATCCCCTCGATATAGGCGGAGTTGTACATCGGCGTCCAGCTGAACTCCATGGGGATCTTCCTTTCCTTGCACACCCGCTGCAAAACGTCAAACACACTCTCCCCCTGGGAAAACGTCACCGTAACGGCAGGCAGGATCACCCCGTCGGCGGGCACCAGCCCCCGCTTGGACTCGTCGCACTTGTCCATATTGTTGAGGATGGTGGCGCAGGAGATGGAGATGGTGCAGGTGTCCTGGTGGGACGTATCCGGCTGAGACGTTTCCGGCTCCACGGGCTTGGGCTTGCCGTCCGGCACCGGGTCCGTCTGGTAGCGGTCCTTGCCGCCGGTGGAGGAGTCGTCCGTCCCGGGCTCCTGGGGGGCGTCGGGCGTCTCCGGCGTATTCGTATTCCCGGGTTCCTCCGGCGTATCGGGGGTATTCTGATCGCCGGTCTGCCCCACGCCGGGAGGAATGGGGGCTTCCGGACCAGTGCCGACCATCAGGTCGCAGCCGGAAAGGGACAGGGCCAGCAGCAGCGTCAGCAGCAGGGTCAACAGGACTTTGGGGAATCGATTCATCATCGAAAAACACCTCCTATCAGAGCACCGCGCGCAGGGACGTTGTGACAACGTCCCTGCGCCGGTGTATTTCCTTGGGGTTACGCGAGTCTGATGCGGGGCTTATGCCCGCTTTTTCTTTCTCTGCATCAGCAGCACAGCGGCGCCGGACAGGGCGGCAGCACCCATCCACAGCACCAGCAGGCTCTCGTCTCCGGTGCGGGGGGTATCAGGCTTTTCGGGCTTGGCGGGCGTCACGGGCTGGTCGGGGGTCACGGTGACGGTGACATCGCTCATGTCGTACAGGCTGGTCTTCTGGGCCAGCAGGCGATAGTAGGCCGCCAGGGCATAGTAGCCCTGCTCGGTGGCCATGCCGTCCACGGTCTTGTCGGCCATCAGGTGGCGGAAGCCGCCGCCGGTGACATAGAAGCCGCACAGCGCGTCCACGACGCTGACGCCGCTCTTTACGAACCGGCTGTCGGCGGTGGGATCAATGCCCAGGGCCGTCAGGGCCACGATGACCTGGGCCGTGGACTCGGCGGAGGCATCGGTGCCGGGGATCTCGCTGAAGGTAGCGTCGTCGTTCTGCACGCCGGCCAGGAAGGTCAGGGCCGCGTCCACAGCCGCCTTCACCTGAGCATTTTCATAGTAGGGGGCCAGGGCCTGCACGGCCATGGCGGTCATGTCCACATCGGGGACCTGGGAGGAGGCGATGACAGGCCAGCTGCCATCCTCGCGCTGGGTATCCAGAATGGCACGGACCAGCTTCTCCCGGGTCACGTCGCCGGAGGTGGGATAGCTGTGGCTGTCCAGCGCCAGCAGCGCCCAAACGGGACCGTTGACGCTCTGCTTGGTGATGAACGCCATGGAATCCAGACCGTCCAGCAGGCTGCGGCCGGCCACATGGGTCACGTCCTTGCCGATGGCGGTCAGGGCCAGGATCAGACGGGAATTCTCGGTGGAGCGGGAGCGGTTCA
>FR884108.1:13854-20142 GCA_000435975.1 Oscillibacter sp. CAG:241
TCAGACGGCCGTTCTCGTCCATGGCCTTTTGCACATACTCCACCACGGAGGCGTAATACGCGTCCGCACCGGGGACGTCCCGGCCGGAACGGGCCAGGCCCAGAACCGCCCACTCGCCGCCGATGGAGCCGGTGACGGGGGCGCCCTTGGAAACGATGAAGTCGCCGGTAGTCTTATAGATGTCCTGAGCGTTCAGCTCCGCCAGGCGGGCCTCGGCGGCCAGCAGCACATCGTAGTTGCCCACGCGCTCCTGGAGCTTCTGGCCCAGGGCGTCGTAGGCGGCCCGGGCAGCCTCCACGGCGGCACGGGACGCGGGGATCACGGGCTGGCCGATGGCGTCGATCAGCTTCTCCACATGGGCAACCGCCTCATCCTGGAGCTGGGCCAGCTTCTTCTCGGCAGCCAGCAGCACATCGTAGTTGCTGACCTGGGCCTTGCGCTGGTCGCTCAGGGCGTCATAGGCGGCGCGGGCGGCCTGGATGGCCTCCTCGGAGTCCAGGGTCACGGTGCCGATGGCGGCGATCTTCTGCTCCACGTCGTGGACGTACCAGCCGGTCAGAGGCAGCACCAGCTCAGGCAGACGGGTCAGGACTGCGGCGGTGGTGGAACCGTACTGGCGGTCCATGCCGGAGCGGTAGGACACGCCGCGGTGGGTGGGAATGCCGCCGAAGCCGCCCACCCGGATGGTACCGGTCAGGTCATAGCTATAGCCTTCGGCGGTCTCGGGGATGGTGACGCTCAGCAGCTGGCGAACGGGGTTGCCGCTGAAATCATACTGGCCGAAGGGGGTGCCGGGGTTGGTCTGATACTTGTTGCCCTGGGCATCCAGGTACACCAGGGAGAAATTGAAGTTGTAAACGCCGGAGATCTTCTCCTTGGGGCTTACCAGGTCGTGGAACTGGACCTTTACGGCCTGGCCGGGGACCAGCTCCGCATCCTGGGGCAGGACCTTGCCGTCGGCGTCGATGAGGTCATAGCTGACGCCCCGGGCGGTGATGACCTGGTAGGCGGCCATGCCGTCCTTCTCGATGCGGAGAATGTGGCGGCCGGTGGTCAGGCCCGTAACGGTGACCTGGCCGTTTTCATCCACGGAAACGCCCTGGCTGGTGAAGCCGTTGAAGGTCATCTTATCGGTGACGGTGGAGCGGGCCACGGTAACGGTGCAGCCCTCCTGGGGAGTGAAGCTGTAGCTGGCGCCCTGGGTACCCACATAGAACAGGATGTCGTGCTCGGCATCCAGATACTTCTGCTCGTCCTTGGTGATGTTCACGGTGGGACGGTCGATGAAGGTGTTGGTCTGGATAGAGGAGCCGTCGGCACCCACGGACACCACGAACACGCCGGTGAACTCCGGCCAGATGGCGCTGAAGTCCTTGCCGCCCATACCCTGAACGAAGGTCATGGCGTCATAGGTCACCTGGACGATGGCGGTGCCCGGGTGGTTGGCGGTCATGGTGGCCAGGCAGGAGTTGTTGGCGTCGGGGGTGATGGTCACCACGTCACTGTCGCCGCCGTCCAGGCTCAGCACCTGATAGTGCGCGTCGGGCAGGGCAATCTGGCTGTTCATGAAGCTCTCAATGGCCTGCCAGCTGCGCAGCACGTCCAGCTCGCAGCTCTGGCCCACCTCCAGGTTCTTATAGCCCTGGCGGTTGATGTTCAGATAGATGTTGCCCAGGTCGTACACGTTCTTGTCGAAGCGGTACACGGTATCGCTGCTGAACGCGTCGTCCATGTGCAGGTCGTCCCGGGTCACAGCCAGCTCCTGGCCGCCGGTGAATTTGCCGAAGGTCCAGTAGGTGACGCCGTCGGGATTCTGGGCCCGCAGGAACTGCTGACTGCCGGTCTCCGGCAGGCGGAAGGAGGCGGTCATGGTGTCGCCCTTGGTCTCCTGGGAAACGGGCTCCAGGAAGGTATAGCTATAGTAGCTGCCGAAGGTGCCCATCCGCAGGGTAGAGCCGGCGGGGGCGGTGACGGTGACATCCAGGGCCTTGGGAATGGTCAGAGAGAAGCTCTTGGCGCCGCAGTCCACGGTCTGCTTGTTGGTCATGGTGGTGGTGACAGGCAGATAGCCCGCCGCCTTGTCGCCGATGGGGGTCAGGGTGATCTTCAGGCTGCCGCCCTCCACAAACAGGCAGGCGGTGTGGGTGCTGCCATAGGTGGTGGAGACGCCGGTCTTGGCCTGGAGGTCCGTGCCGTCGGGGCCGGTAACGGTGACGTCGATGGTGTAATCCTTGCCCTCCACCCAGCTGCTGCTGTCGTTGGTGGCATAGATCTCATAGACGCGGTTCAGGGTGAACACGTTGTCCTGATTGGCCTTCACGGTCAGCACCAGGCTACCGTTGCACTGGCCCTCGGCGTTGTAGCCCTCCACCAGATAGTCGCCGGCCGGCAGCTTGGTGTTCATCATCAGCTTATAGCCGTCGGCCTCGGGGGTCACATTGGCCAGCAGGTCCCGGTCTCCCTTGACGCCATCGGCGAAGTCATACAGCTTCAGGGACGCCAGCTGTGCATTGTGCAGGCCCTTGAAGGAGACGTCCATGTCGCCCTGGGGCGCATCGCCCTCCTGGGACACGGTGACGGTGTAGGTGGTGGGGGTGATGGCGGGGGACCACTCGGTGGCCGCCGCCTTGTCGCCGCAGCGGATGGTCAGGACGGTGCCGTTATGGACGGGCACGGTCTCCACCCGGCGGTAGTCGGTGCCGTCGGCGGTGAGATACACCTGGTTGTTCTTGTTGGAGGCGGTGGCCGTCATCCGGATGCCGGTGACGCCCTGGGGCAGGGTCAGGGTGTAGGTGGTCTTGTCTGAGGCGAAGTCGGGAGTCAGGACGCCCTCGCTGAAGGACAGGGCCGCCAGGCTGGTGTCGCTCTGGGTGTTCCAGTCGCCGCCGATGTCCGCGCCGTAGCCGTTGGTGGTGTACATCACGCGGATGATATCCCCGGCGAACAGCTTGTCCCCGGCCTTGATGTCCTTGAACCCAACGTTGGTGAACCAATCGTTCAGGGTTCCCATCCAGCCGGAGGCTTCGCCGCCGTCACCGGCGGACAGGCCGTTGATCTCGCTGATGTAGCCGGACTCCGCGCCGGTCTGGGAATAGGTACCCAGGGCGCTGACGATGCAGTCCATCATGGAGGACCCGGGGGCCAGGTCCACCCACTTGTCCACCAGCGTGCCATCCCAGGCAGCGCCGTTGGCCTTTGCGTAGGTCGTGTTTTCCACAACGACCCGAACCTGGCCGTCGTGGTTCTCTGCTGCCCAGACAGTGGCGGGTACCAGGCTCAGTACCATCATCAATGCCAGCAGCAGAGAAACGATGCGTTTCTTCATATGCATTTTCCTCCTGTGAAAAATTTATGCCCAGCCGTTTCCGGCAAGTCAACGGAGTGTGTCTGCGGCGGAGGAAAAGCAGATACACGCCCGCTGCAAAAACCGCCGGTACATCCCCTGAAAAAGGAGACACCGGCGGCGCATGGATCCTGTCTGCGCCCAACGAAGATAACGCCCGCCGCGCTGAATGCCCTCCGCTGTGCAATTCTCCTGCCTCGCGCCGTGGAGCCGATGGCTCCTCGTTTGCATCCTACCTTCTCAGGGGACTGCCCTCAATGGCGGACTTTCGTCCCGGCGGCCAGGGCCGCTTCGGTGCATTCTTGCGCCCACAGTGCCGTTCGCGTGGGGTTCTTTCGCCCCGTTTCTTTCAGGCTGGCACCTGGCCGTTTTCCGGCCTTTGCGGTACCCGCCGCACAGCATCCTCGGACATGATTCGATTATCCGGCTCTGCGTTCTCGCAGAGTCATTCTTATCATACAGCATCCGGCAGGAAAAGTCAACGGTCCGCCCCATGCAAAACGGCTCTGTATTGCAGGACTACAAAAAACCGCCGCAGCGGCGCGGAGTCCCCTTGTTTTGCCGGAAAAAAAGATGTATAATCAAGGCCAGTGGGACAGGGCGAGAAAACCGCGGGATGCTCCCCGGGAAAGCCTGTCCGCATCCGTCAAAGAAGCAAAGGAAGAGCACTGTCATGGAAATTTTGCACGAGATCAACCCGGCGCTGGAGGCTCTGGCGTACTTAGGCTCCCGGGCCAACGGCCATACCCTGGACCGGCTGGAGGAGCGCTTACAGGCCCGGGGCGTCCGGAAGGCGGAGCCCTTCCATCGGGCCAGCGCCGCCCTGCGGGAGCTGCTGCAGGACCTGGACGCGGAGGTTTCCGTCCCGGCAGAGACCCTGCAGCGTCTGTTCGGCGACATCAAGGGCTTTTCCTACAGCACCATCGGGTCCTATAGTCCGGCTTTTCTGTTCTTCTATCCCATGCTGTCCCGCCGGCAGGACTTTGAGACCCTGATGCAGCAGATGGAGCGCCTGACGCCGGACGAGACGGCGCGAAACATGATGATCTCGCTGAGCCTGGAGGAGCAGTCCGGCCCTGCCGCCGGGGCCGCCGCAAAGCTGGTTTCCCGGGTGCTGGCGCTGACAATCCCCACGGAGAGCCGCCTGGCTCTGCTGGAGATCCACCAGAATTACCGGACTCTGCTGCCGGAGATCGCAGCCTGTCTGCGCCCGGCCATAGCGGCGCTGGAGACGGAGTCCGGCCGCATTCAGGAGATCATAGAGGCCTTCTGCCGGGAGGTGGAGGGCCTGGGGACGGAGAGCTATCTCCGGGAGACCTCCAGCCTGGCCATCACGCCGGAGGTGCATTATCACCTGATTCCCTTTCTGATGGGACCGGATACCAACCTCTCCATGGAGCAGGAGGACGGCAGCGTGCTGATCTGCTGCGGAGTTATGCGGCTGTCGCTGCGGCGCACCCTGGCGGAAAACAGCAGCGCCTCCCAGGTATATGACGCCATCCGGATCATCGGGGACAAGACACGGTTTGACATTCTCTGTTATCTGAGGGATCATCCGGCGGTCTACGGTCAGCAGCTGTGCAACCATTTCGGCCTGGCCCGCAACACCATTCACCACCATATGAGCAAGCTGGTGAATGCGGGGCTTGTTACCTGCCTGGTGGAGGGAAACCGTATTTATTACACCACGGACCGGGAGCACCTCTCCTATTTACTGAACCAGCAGCGGCAGCTGCTGATCGGCGGAGAGGATACGGAGCAGCAGGAAAAATAAAACCGGCAGGAATAGCCAGGTGGTCGTAAAACAGTAAAATCAAAAAATGGCGAAAACCTTGTGTTTTCAAGGGGCGGCGTGACTTCGGTCACGCCGTTTCCTTTTTCATCAGCTCATTCAGAGGGATAAAGCCCAGCCCGTCGTACCTGATATGGATGTGCTGTACCCGCTTGCCGCTGGACTTGTCCGGTGCGTCCACATAGACGGCAGACACCAGCTCGCGCAGCGCATAGCCGTCCAGTTCTTCAATGCCGACATACTTGTGCGCTTTCTGGATGAACTTCTCAATGTTTTCGTTCTGTCGTTCCTGTACTTCAATCTCTTGCTGCAAGGTGATCGCTTCCGCTTCCAACTGCTTCTGCTCCACTTCATAGGTCTGGCTCAGCATATCATAGCGTTCATCTGTTAACCACCCGCTGGCGTTGTCCTCATAAATCTTGATGAATAGCCTTTTCAGCTCGGCAATACGCCGCTCGTTGCTTTCCAGACGCTTTCTGCGGATGCGGATTTGCTCACAGCTTTCCACGCGGAGCTGTTCCTCCATGATCGTGCGGAAATAATCCTCGTGCCGCAGGATATACCCCATAACTACCTGAATGTGCTTGAGAACCAGCCGTTCCAAGACTTTGACGCGAATGAAATGCCCATTACACTTTTCTTTGCTTTTGCGGTGCAGAGAGCAGTCAAAAAAGTCCTGATCGAGATCGCCGTTGTTGGATGAACCGTACAGCATTTTGGAACCGCAGTCCGCACAGTAAACAAGTCCGGAGAAAATGCTGCTTCTTCCCGTGCGGATCATTCGGTGACGCTGCTGGCGGATCTCCTGCACCTTTTCAAACACATCATCGTCGATAATGCGCTCGTGGGTATTGGGGAAGATTGCTCGTTTCTCAATGGAATTTTCTCGTTGCTTCTTGTCCCAAATGGAGTTGGTGTAGGTCTTGAAGTTGACGGTGCAACCTGTGTATTCCCGGCGTTCCAGAATCCTGACAACTGTGCTGTCACCCCAGCCATACGGGTCCTCCGGTTTCTTATTGGGGCTTTTGATCCCCTGCAAGGTTTTGTAGGCAGTCGGTGTCAATACTTTGTCCGCTTTCAGTTGGTTTGCAATCTGCTTTGGACCTCTGCCCTCCATGCACATGGAGAAAATACGCCGCACCACATCGGCGGC
>FR884109.1 GCA_000435975.1 Oscillibacter sp. CAG:241
TGGATATAACTAAGATAGTTGCGCTGATAAAAATCAAACGTAATGCTAAGAACCCTCACCCCTCCGGCACAAACTTCTCCAGTAGTGCCAGGCTCTCCTTTGACGAGTATCCCCACAGCACCGAACTTAGGGCATCAATCGCCATCTGACGCTTGCGGAAGTAGGTGCGGTAGCTGATGTCCCGAATGTGCGGCTCCAGCTTGTCGATGATCTCCTGCGTGTTCGCCAGCTGCTGCGGGGACAGATAGGTGTAGTACAGGAGCCAGTAATAGCTCTCACCGTACTTGTGCTTTGTCCGCAGCAGCTCCACGGAGGTATCCAGCAGCTTCAGCATCTTGTAGCTGCGCTCGATGCAGCGGGCATGATCCTCAATCGCCGAGCCCTCGAAGGTGATGCCGGCCACATAGAGGGATTCCAGAAATTCCTCTATGCTGCTGCCATACTCGATCTGGAACTGCCGACGTACCTGCTGCACGGACAGCTCCAGACTCCACACCACATCCCGGTATTTGCGCAGCAACATCCATGTGTCATGGTACAAGGGATTATCGGTCACTTTGGGTTCTTATGCAGTCTTTTTCATCGTTTGACCTCCTTATCGCCGCGCATCCCTGTCGGGCACAATCTGAGTTCAAAGTGATAGACTTCCCGAGCGTCACCGCAGGTGACCACCAATTGAAGCCACCGGCGCAGTGGAGGTACCCCTTCTATTGTAACCTCGCAGTCGTCGGATAAAGGTAATAACATATATTTGGATTTCGGGCATGAAGCGCACGGCAGTCCTTGTGCCACAAGGATTTCACGCATCTTCCGCTCGATCCGATGACGGTTCATTTCTGAAACGCTACCGGACTCATTTGAACCGCTTGTTGCCGTCGTGGTCAGGGCGGTTTCCTCCTGAAGCTCCAGCTTGATGCCAAGACTCATGGCGATCTCTTCCTTGTCCACCACGATGTCAGAAATTTGGAACATGGTGGAGAGATAGTTCTGGAGATAGATCGTGGTGCCGTGTGTGCCAGGGAAGGCTGCCAGTTACAGATAGCCCCGATCCGCCATGCGCTTGAGGTATCGGCCGGCAGTTGCCTTAGAGACGCCCCAGCGGGATGCCAGTTCCGCGTAGCTGACCAGCGGGCAGCCTGTACCGTTGCGGAGATAGACCACCGGCCCGACGTCTGAACCGAGGACCTGCGGATCGTTATAGACCGTGTTCAGCCATAGATCCAATACGGCGTCCATCTCCGAGCAGTGACCGGCACTGACCAGTTCTGTGGCCGTAGGGACAGGGAAGAAGAAAAAGCCGGTATCCTTCTGACAGGGCGCATTGTAGTCGAGAATCGTGTTGTGACGCCGCCAGCCGCGAATCTTGAATTTGACCAGTTTACCATGTCCGAGAACAAGAAAACTGATAAGCCCTTTCATTTGCAGCCCTTCCATTGCGGCTAAGGTCTGACGGCGGAAGCGTGTGCGGAAATACCGGGACAATTCCTCCACAGACATAATCCATTCGCCGGGGTAGATGGTGTAACTAATGCCATCAATGCGCTTGTATGAGGTGCGGAAGTTGGCATAGGAGCAGAGCACGACAAAATAAAAAAGGCCGGAGCCTCCGCTCACGCGAATGCTCCGGTCTGCTATCAAGGCTTGTACGAACTGCCGGTAGATCCGGCAGCGTGGATAGTCTACTATCTGTTTGATCTCAAGTGTATATTCTGACATGGAAACCTCCTGAAATGAGCTTCCCTGGTGGGAAGCCGTGTGTTATAATTGGCATAGAGCAAAAGCGGCGCAGTATTACCGAATGTGGAATGATGTTTCACCGATAATGCTGCGCCATTGTGCTATTTTAGTGTTGGTACGATTCGTATGCCTGATGGTCTGTTTCTTGTTTTGTCTGAACCCCAATGAACCGAATCCCTTAGAGGTAAAAACCTAAAGGTGCGTTTCTTGCGTGGTTAGGCCAACAAAACCGGTCATCTCATGGCTCTTCTCTTGGAGTTGACACCAACGCTGACACCAACCGCTACAGGATTTCATGGTACGGGATGGGAATGAAGAGGAATGCAGATTCCTCGGAACCCTTGAAAATACTGACTTCCTGGGGTTATATGCGCCGCTATGGGACTATAAGAACTTCACGGTGCATTTCTCATAACCCGGAGGTCGGAGGT
>FR884110.1 GCA_000435975.1 Oscillibacter sp. CAG:241
TGGAGCGGGCGACGAGGCTCGAACTCGCTACCTCGACCTTGGCAAGGTCGCGCTCTACCAGATGAGCTACGCCCGCGTATGGCGCCGGTATTCCAGCACCATGGTGCCTCCGGTCGGAGTCGAACCAACGACACGCGGATTTTCAGTCCGCTGCTCTACCAACTGAGCTACAGAGGCAAATGGCGACCAAGATGGGGCTCGAACCCACGACCTCCAGCGTGACAGGCTGGCGTTCTAACCAACTGAACTACTTGGCCATGAAATTTGGTGGGAACAACTGGACTCGAACCAGTGACCCCCTGCTTGTAAGGCAGGTGCTCTAACCAGCTGAGCTATGCTCCCGTCCTTGCCGCCGGGGCACATCAGCACCGCAGCGACAAGAGAGATTATACTAAAAAGAGGCTGTTCTGTCAACACCAAATTTCAAATTTTTAACTAATTTTTTCGGGCATCGGCAATGAGCTGCTCCAGCTGCTGCCGGTCGAACTCATACACCGCATCGCAGAACTGGCACGTCATATGGCAGGAGCCCTGGTCCCGCAGGATGCCCTCCAGCTCATCGGCCCCCAGGGACAGCAGCGCCCGCTCTACCCGCTGGCGGCTGCAATAGCACTTGTACGACACCGGGCAGGTCTCCAGGATCTTCAGCTCAAAATCGGACATCACCGTCCGCAGCAGGTGCTCCGGGTCCGGGTCCAGGTCCAGAATGGCGGAAACGGGACCGGCGGCCATAATGCCGCCCTCTACCTTGGCAATGGTGTCCTCTCCCGCGCCGGGCATCAGCTGAATCAGATAGCCTCCGGCGGCCTTGACGCTGTGGTCCCGGTCCACCAGTACGCCCAGAGCACAGGCAGTGGGGATCTGTTCGGACTCCACAAAGTACCCGGCAATATCCTCGGCGATCTCGCCGCCCAGCAGGTCCACAGTGCCCACATAGGGCTCCTTCATGTGCAGATCCTTGATGACGGTGATGGTGCCCTCAGCGCCCACAGCACCGCCCACATCCAGCTTGCCGTCGTCCCGCAGGGGCAGATCCGCCTGAGGATTTGCCACATAGCCCCGGACGTTGCCCTGGGCGTCGGACACCGCCAGCACGGTACCCAGAGGCCCGCCGCCCTTGATCTGAAGGGTCAGGCTGGCGCCCTGGCCCTTCAGGGCGTTGCCCATCATGGATGCGCCGGCCAGTGCCCGGCCCAGGGCCGCCGTGGCCACAGGGCTGGTGTGGTGGATCTGCCGGGCCCGCTCGGTAATGCCGCGGCTGCAGATGGCCGCAGCCTGCACCAGGCCGTCGGTGGAAATTGCTCGGACAATATAATCACTCATACTCATATAACCTCTTTTATTTGCGAATGCACGTAAAATAAACCCGGTCCTCCCCGGGCATAGGGCGGCGCAGCTTGCCGTCGCCCCAGGTGCGGATTTCGGTGAAGCCCGCCTCCTCCAGCCACTGGGTCAGCTGCTCCACGGAATAGCCCCGCTGGCGGTGCAGCTCAAAGCTGCGGTCCCAGGACCCGTCCTCCGCCAGGGTGAACAGGTCCATATAATAGGTGCACAGCCCCCGCCGATACTCGGTGCGCCAGACGCAGTAGGTATCCTCCGTCTCGTCCAGGAACACCTGCCCGTCCAGAGCGGCCAGCCGCTCCGGCAGCCGCACATCAAAGGTCAGCAGCCCACCGGGACTGATGAACAGGTGCAGCCGCTGAAAGGTCCGCTGCACGTCCCGGGGATTTGTCAGATAGTTCAGGCTGTCCAGGCAGCAGATGGCGGCGTCCACGGTGCCGTACAGGTCCAGCCGGGGCATGGACTGGTGCAGGAACAGGGGCGGGATCTCCGCCGGGGCGCTTTTCTCCCGGGCGGCGGCCAGCATCTCCTGGGATCCGTCCACGGCAATGAGCTCATAGCCCCGCCCGGCCAGCAGCCAGGTCATGGACCCGGTGCCGCAGGCCAGGTCCAGCACCGTGTGCACCGGGATGCGGCTGCGGCGGAACAGCTTTTCCAGAAAGTCCGCCCGCTTTTCATAGCCCACGTCCCAGGTCAGCTCGTCATAGGCCCCGGCCAGCTGCTGGTAGCTGCTCATTTCTCCTCCTGCTCCTTCATGCGCTCCAGGACGTTCTCATACCCGCCTGCGCCGTTGAGCAGGGACCGGTTCACCCGGCTGATGGTGGCGCTGGACGCGCCGGTTTTTTCCAGAATATCGCTGTAGAGCATTCCGTCATTGAGCAGAGTGGCCACCTCATAGCGCTGCTCCATAGAGCGCAGCTCGGAGATGGTACACAGATCCTGGAAGAAGCTATAGCACTCCTCCTCGTTTTTCAGCGTCAGGATCGCCTGGTACAGCAGGTCGTTTTTCTCCTTCTGGGCAATTTTAGACTTTGCGGCTCTCACCATAATTGTTTTTCCTCCGTTTCCAAAAAACGCAGCGTTTGTTTTCCTACGAAAGTCATTTTACCATTTTAACCTATAAAAGTAAACCGTTTGCGGGAAAATTTTTGAAACTTTTTACGGTTTGTTCATATCTGCGGGTCTGCCTGACAAATTGGGACGGTATCGTTACCGACTCCCTTTGCGTTGTGTCCGCTTAAACCCCACCAACCTACCAGTCTGGCGGCAGTCATTTTTACCTACCTGTCGACAATTCTCGATTCTCTGGCTATATTTCAGACTATTTCTCACGCCAATTTCGGTAAATTCGTCTGTTTTCGATTTCCTTCACGGGAAATCTTTACAGCGGCGGGGCATATCTTTATGAACCTTTTATGAACGAACGGCATTCATTGGCACCATTTTTACAAAATTTGTGCTATACTCTTTCCATAAACCAGAGCTGTCCGGGAGCTCTGAAGCATCACAAAAACGCTGTGAAGGAGTGTGTGTTTGTGGCAACATTTATCATCGGTCTTGTGATCCTGTTCGGCGGCGCTGCGCTGTACGGACGCTTCTGCGAGAAGGTTTTCGGACCCGACGACCGTCAGACCCCGGCCTATGCCAAGCAGGACGGCGTGGACTTCATCCCCATGCAGGGCTGGAAAAACAGCCTGATCAACCTGCTGAACATCGNNNNCGGGAAACCCACCCTGATCAACCTGCTGAACATCGCCGGCACCGGCCCCATCCTGGGGCCCATCCAGGGCATTCTGTTCGGGCCCATCGCATTTATCACCATCCCCATCGGCAACGTCATCGGCGGCGCCATGCACGACTATTTCTCCGGCATGATCTGTCTGCGCGACGGCGGCACTCAGATGCCCCAGATGATCAAGCGCTATTCCAATAAGGGCATTTTCAACGTATACAATGTGTTCTGCTGCCTGCTTCTGCTGCTGGTGGGCGCTGTGTTCGTTTATACCCCCGGCGACATTGCCGCCACCTCCGTATTCGGCTTCGACGGCAAGCCTACCTCCATCTCCACCTGGATCATTTACGGCGTGATCTTCCTGTATTACCTGATCGCCACCGTGTTCCCCATCGACGCCATCATCGGCCGCATTTACCCCATCTTCGGCGCGATCCTGCTGTTCTCCGCTGTGGGTGTGTTCATCGGCATGTTCGTCAAGGGCTATCCTCTGCTGAACGTGTGGGACGACTGGTCCTCTCCCATCCTGCAGCTCACCGGTGCTGACGGCGCGGTCAAGAGCTTCACCTATGCCGACTACTTCAAGGGCGGCCACTTCCTGCCGATCTTCTTTGTTACCGTGGCCTGCGGCATTCTGTCCGGCTTCCACTCCACCCAGACGGCTATCATCTCCCGCACGGTGAAGAACGAGCGTCAGGGCCGCATGACCTTCTACAACATGATGATCCTGGAGGGCTTCATTGCTATGGTATGGGCCGCCGGCGCTATGGGCGTGTACAATCTGGCTCTGCAGGAGCCCAACGCCTCCCTGGCCACCGGCACCATCGGCGTGGTGTGCAAGGATATCCTGGGCCCCGTGGGCGGCATCATCGCCCTGGTCGGCGTCATTGTTCTGCCCATCACCTCCGGCGATACCGCTCTGCGTGCTCTGCGCCTGTCCCTGGCGGAGACGTTCCACCTGGACCAGTCCACCAACGGCAAGCGTATGCGTCTGGCCATCCCTGTGTTTCTTCTGGCTGCCGGCATCATCGTGTTCGCCAAGTTCAACAAGGACGGCTTCAACATTCTGTGGCGTTACTTCGCATGGTCCAACCAGACCCTGTCTCTGTTCGCCTTCCTGTGTATCACGGTGTGGATGTTTGAAAACGGCAAGGGCAAGTTTGCGTGGATGCCGCTGATTCCCGGCGCGTTCTACGCCTTCATCTGCTCCACCTACATCGCCAATGCGCACATCGGCTTCAACATCCCCTGGACCGCCTCCTACATCATCGGCGTGGTGTTCGCCATCGCCTATGTGGTGGCTCTGTGCCTGTATGGCAGAAAGCGCGGCGCGGCTGTGAAGCTGAAAATGAACAAGTAAACGGAGATAATTCCGGTTTTCGACAGACTGACGACGGGGCCCTTCCGGGGCCCCGCCGTCAGCTTGTCAAAAATTCTTTTTGACAAGCTGAAAAGCATTTTCAAAACTTTCATAAAAGTTCTGAAAATGCGGTGATTGAAAACGAAAGACACCCCTGATGGGTTTCTTTCGTAACTATCTTCCTTTCCGAAGACGGATGCAATCCTACTTTCTTGACAGGCTCACGGCGGGGCCCCGGAAGGGCCCCGCCGTTTCTTCGCGACAAAATGGGGAGCGTATTCAAAAAAAGGGACGGGGCCCTTGCGGACCCCGTCCCTTGCCTATGGTGTCACAGCCCCTGCAGGGCCCGCCGGTCAGCAGCCGCAGCCGCAGCCGTTGTTGTTGCTGTTATTGCCGCAGCCGCAGCCCCAGCTGCCGCAATTGCCGCACAGCAGGAACAGGATGATGATGGCGATGATGATCCACCAGCAGCAGGAAGAACCCTGATTGCACATATTTATTAGCCTCCTATGAAGAATATGGACCCATGGTGGGGTCTCATTCCCATAGTATGCCGGGGCCGGGAAAAGGTGTGCTCAGCCGCGGGAAATGCGGTAGCTCAGCGTCAGCAGCGTGTCCACGAAGTGGACATCCTCGAAAAACACGCCGGGCACGTCGGTGGACAGCTCCACATTGGTGAAGTTCCAGAAGCCCCGGATGCCCAGGCCGATCAACTGATCCGCCAGGGGCTGGGCCACGTTCTGCGGTACCGTCAGCACCGCCACGTTGGGCTGATACCGGGCTACATAGTCCGCCAGCTGATCCATAGCGCGGATGGTAACGCCCCGGATCTGGGTGTCGATCAGCGCCGGGGACACGTCGAAGGCGGAGTCCACCTGGAAGCCCACCTTTTCAAAATCGAAGTTCTGGAGCAGAGCGTGACCCAGATGGCCCGCGCCGATGATGATAAGCCGGTGGCCGTTGTCAATGCCCAGGATGTGACCGATCTCGGCCCGCAGCTCGGCTACGTTGTAGCCGTACCCCTGCTGGCCGAACTCACCGAAGCAGCTGAGATCCTGCCGGATCTGGGAGGCGGTGATGTCCATCTTGCTCCCCAGCGAGCTGGAGGAGATGCGCACCACGCCCTTGTTATACAGGTCATCCAGATACCGGTAGTACCGGG
This sequence comes from Oscillibacter sp. CAG:241, assembly GCA_000435975.1. Lineage (GTDB taxonomy): Bacteria > Bacillota > Clostridia > Oscillospirales > Oscillospiraceae > Vescimonas. The sequence goes on from FR884110.1 coordinate 5,596, forward strand.
GCAGCCGATGGATGACGGCGTCAGAAATCTTTTGCTTTTTCATGATAATCTTCCTCTTTATACCGGGTTGTCCGGCAGATATAACCCTCCTCTGCCGGATGCCCTCCACAAAACTCACTGATATTGTACAACAAACAGGCCCACTTGTCAACTTTTTTAACAATCTTTCTGAAAAATTTTTCTTTACAACCGAGGAAAAACCTGCTATAATTCATGAGTCGGGATGAAATCGACATGCATGCGCCCGTAGCTCAGCTGGATAGAGCGTTAGACTCCGACTCTAAAGGCCGCTGGTTCGAATCCAGTCGGGCGTACCATATTAACGAAACGGTATAGATGCGTCTGGCGAAAAGCCAGGCGCATCAACCGTTTCCGGGCTTTTTCAGGCCCGGATTTTTTCTTTCAAACCATAGATGCAAATCGCTGTTTCAGAGCGTCTGCCCCGATTCGAACCGGGCATTTTCCCTTTTCGGGCAGATGCATTCAGCCGGTGCCCTTTTTGAGCGGCGATTTTTCTGGCTGACAGCGGTATTTTTCTCAAAAAAGAATCACAAAGATTTGGGCGTCGTTTTGTTGGTCCTGACGGACTGAGAAAGCGGCGCCCTTTTTCATTTCAAAAAGGGCGCTGGTGTCAGCGTCAATTTTTTGTGGGCCGGAGCATGATCGCTCTGGCCTTATTTTTTTGCACACGGGAGGAGTTATATGAGCATCAGCGCGGAAGAAAAGAACCGTTACCTCAGAGAAGCAGCGATCGTCCTTGCCCGAGAAGGATTTCAGACGGACAGGACTCATACTGGTGGGCTACATGTCCTGCTTGACGGTTCGCCGCTTTGTGAAGTAACTGAAAGCGGCGGTGTTACTTACCGCAATGAGGATATTGACGAGCCGGAGCGAATCGCCGCCAAGGACAAGGTGTATGAGATCGTCAGGACCACAGCGGAGTATATGCGGCAGATGGAGATGGTGCCCTTTTTGAAAGCCGACGGTCTGGAGGACGGCTATAAGGTTCTGGCGGATTTCAATGGCACTGTGCTGGCTGGAGTTCAGAGTAAACACGGAGTCCACTTCGTCACATGGGATTGGGCCTATGGGCACACAGGAGTATGTCATGGGCACTATTTCATGGAGAACTATGCAGGAGCCAAACAGGACTTTGCCATCCGCTCCGGGCTGATTCAAAATGAACAGCTTTTCACCCCAGAGCAGATGACTGAGATTTATCGCTGCTGTGCGGACTCTGTAGACGGAGATTTTTTTGAACTCACGGGAGAGCAGGAAAAAATGATCCGCAGTGTTCAGCAGCAGATTGAGGAGTGTGTGCCGGATTTGGATGAGCGGATCCGGCAGCAGGAAGAAGCCTTGGAACAAGTCGCGCAGGAACAGATAATGTAATATCAAACGGTACGGGCCGGAGTCTTAGCAATAAGATTCCGGCCCTTTTTTCATTTCAGAGAGGATTTCGCTTATGCCGTACTATTTCATGCGAGACACGCCGCTGCAGGCGTTGGAGCAGTTGATGATGTCTCAGCCCGGTCAAAAACCCAGAGGCGGTGGAATATACCGCAGCCCATTTCATTACACGCCCAAAGATGTGGCGTGCGAATACTGCCAGAACTATGACCGCAAGCATCCGTGCCGCCTGTGTGAATGCACCTGTCTGGAGGAACGGATCGAAGCGGGTGTATTGGAGCTGAATGAGTTCGTGCGGGAGTGCTTCGCACCCTCTATGGGACCGCAGTTCCGAAAACGGATGCATCAGCAACTCAGAGAAAGAATCCCTCAATTCTTCCTGTCCGATGCACACCGACGAAGATGGACACATTGGCGGGAACGCTACTGGCGTCTGTCTGACCGGAACAAAGCGGCCCTCTTCCTGCTCACGGCATACGAGAGCCTTTGGCGCAGGATGGTCTGGAAATGCGGGAACGACGGCTTTGACTTTCAAAGCGTCCGGCTCGGAGGAATCGAGCCAGAGCTATACAGCGTCTACCAGGCGGCAAAGGCCATTGCGGTCGGCTGCTGCAATATTACTCTCGCAGACCTTGCGTCTCCGGAATTGGTCACAGACGAGACGTTCCACCTGATCACCGGCGCACTGCTGATGGCCAAGTACGGAGATGTGGTTTTGAATTTGGAAAAAGGAGTTGACGAAACATGATGATACAAGCGGTGCTTGGCAATCCGCATCACCCGGAATACGGCGTGGCGACCATCCCGTTCCCCATCCCCCGCGACCAGTACGCACACTGCATGGAGCTGTTGGAGGCGTTGGAGATCGGTGACGCGGTCAAGGCGGACTGCAAGGTGGAGGAGATCGACAGCTTCTATACTGTCCTCAAACGCACGGAGATGCTCACAGTCAATGTGGAGGAACTGAACTACCTCGCCAAGCGGCTGGACAGCTTCGACACCGGCGAGGCCGCGCAGTTTCAGGCGATGGCCCACAAGCTGGAGCTTTTCGAGCTGAAGGATCTCATCAACCTTACTTTCTGCTGCCAGCAGGCCACGGTCATTACCGACTTTTCCGACCTCGCCGCTGTTGGCCGTAACCACTACATGAACCTGCACGGCGGCAGCGCAAGCGTGGATGAGCTGAACGCGCTGGACGGCAAGAAAACCGCACGGCAGCTCATCGAAAGCGGCAGCGGCACGATCACGCCCTACGGCGTAGTCTACGACAACGGCATGAAACTGGAGCAGGTCTACGACGGACGGTTCTTCCCCTGCTACTACTATGAGCCGAACGCCATCACCGTTGCGGTGACCTCCAAAAGAGAGCCGGAGGACACGGAGCATATCACATGGCTGTTCCTCCCCATGGTGCGGGAGGAGATCGACCGCGCCCTCCTTCGCGGGGGCATCACAGACTCCGAGGATGTCCGCCTGCGGCTGGAGGACAGTCAACTCCCCAATGAGGTGGATGTCCTATTGGATATGGAGTACGAAACACTCTCTGATCTCAACGAACTGGCAGAGGCGACGGACGGGTTATCAAAAGCGGATATGAAAAAGCTGGGCGCTGTTGTGACCATGACAAAGCCACAGAATGCGGAACAGGTCAAGAATCTTGCGGAGAATCTCGACCTGTTTGACTTCGCTCCTGGTGCGCATACGCCGGAGGAATACGGCAAGTACATGATCCGGCAGTCCGGTCATTTTGACTACGATGAGAATCTGGATGAGTTCTATGACTACGAAGGCTACGCCCTGCAGCGCATGAATGAGGAGGACGGAATGTTCACCGACCGGGGCTATATCGCCTACAAGGGCGATATCAGCCTGGCAGAGATCATGGATGGCAGCCAGAGCAGCCACATGGAGATGGGAGGGACGATGTGATTATTCAAGCAGAACTCAGGCGGAAACAGTCCGAGTATGAAGGCGAAGCATGCAGTGTAGATAAGGTAATCGAGTTACCCGCCCAGCGGTTCAAGCAGTTCAGCCGCGCACTGCTGGCTGACTACGATTTCATCGCAGAGAACAAAAACGCTGTCCGACACGATGAGGCTGCCAGACACTGTCTGCTCATCCTCAATGCGGAGGGAAAGGACGGTTTCCTCGTTGACCCACAGGGGTACAACTATGCCCGGTACAGTGCCTTTGTCCCCAACGCCCGCAGTTTGCTGACACCGGATATGGGGATCGACCGCAGCTATCTTTCACCGGCAGAGCCTTGGCGTAATGAAAATCGGGATGAAATGCTCCGCATGACGCTACGTGTCGATGGAAAGCCGGACTACACCCTCGTCCTCCCCGCTGACGAGGAATACCTCGATGCGGTGAAGACTTACCTCGATATCGACGTTTTCGCGGATGCCATGCTCTGTGATATACGCTTCAAGGTGCCTTACATTGGCGAGCTGATCCGTGATATGGATTGCCCCGCCGTGGAGGATTACAACGATTTTGCCGAAGCCTTGGAGGACATCTGGCAGCAGGACGGAATGCTTCTGACCTACGCCGCTGTGTTGGATGCTGAGAAGTCCGAAACCCTGCACCGTGCCTGTGAACTCCTGCGAAATCTGAATAACTACCAGCGCATTGTAGATACCTACGGTTACGGACAACGGCGCTTACAGGAAACGCTGGGGCTGGACGATGAGGCCGTCTGCGAACTGGAAGGCTACATGGACTTTGAAAAGTATGGTACTGACTGTATGGAAAATGACCATGTGATAGAGACGGAGTTTGGCCGGCTGCGGCGATTGGACCCGCCCTTTCCGGAGCAGACGCAGGGGCAGCAAATGTTTCAGTAGCTATTACAGCCGATATGTGCTATGTTGTGTAGCTATACCATAAGAAAGAGGTGAAAATGATGGGAAATATGAGCAGATTCCATATCCGTCCGGCCCGTCCTGATGAGACGGGCTTATTTTATACCCCGCACCCCGAAGAAGATAGGCGGCGGGGTACTATCGGCCATGTCCGCATGGACTTTGGACGCAGTGGCAACGAGTTCTGGCACACATGGTGGCCGAGGGGCCCGGAGGAGCTGAACAGTCCTGTGTTCAAAGCGGAGCTGCAAGAGGTCGTGGACACGATGCGGGAAAATGTACTGAAAAGCCGCTTTTCCATGGAGCGGTTCTGCTATGAACACGGAGGCAAGATCGCTGGCGGCTATGTGCAGAATTACGGTTACATCGTGGAAACCGAGCATTACCGCTACTGCCTGCGCTGCAATCCGTCCCCTGGTGACTATAACGGGTATCTGACGGCCTATGATCTGGATGTCCAGCGTCAGAATATGGCAAGGGGCAAGGCGCTGGTAGGCCGCGTCACTTATGCCAATGGCGATGCACAGGACTTTACCGATGCGGAAGCCTTCCTGAATTGTATGCGGAAGGAACTCCCGTATCGCCCGACCACAGGCTTTCGGTATGAGGTGTTGACCTGCGATCCCACCGTCCGCAAGGCTGTGGATGATATCATCTTCGATCTCTATGGCGAGGAAAATCCCCGCCAGCAGGAAGATTACGAGCCGCAGTCCGGCCCCAATATGACGCTGGGAGGAATGTGAACATGGAGAGATCAGATAAGCAGCGAAAACCTGTTGCAATCAAAAACCTTTCTGAACTGAAGCGCTTCATCCAACCCGGCGTAGAGTTTAAGACGCTCAGCCAGAAAAATCACCCCGATCTGGTGGGGCTGACCCGTGTTGTGACCACGGTGCAGACAGTATGTTTCTATTCCAAAATCAAAGATCAGCCCAACAGCCGCTTTTCGACCGATAACGGAGGTAAAGGCTTCCGGACAGATTTCGCCAAAGCCGATGCCTATATCTTCGACGGGACGACGGTCAAGGTAAAGGATACGCGGAACAAAGACCGCGGCGTGATCTATGAATTCGAATTCTACGACAGAGAACAAACCATGCAGGAGGACACGAATATGGATAGAAAAATGGTGAATTTCATCAGGGAGCAGTATCCGCCCGGTACCCGCATCCGTCTCAATTCCATGGAGGATCCCTATGCCCCCATTGCTCCCGGCACCGAGGGTGAGGTGGACTTCGTGGATGACATCGGTACGATCCACATGAAGTGGGATAACGGCAGGGCGTTGGGAATCGTCCCTGGTGAGGACAGCTTCTCGGTGCTGCCGCCCAAGCTGACTACTCTGAAGCTGTATATGCCCCTTACCGCTGATTTCTATGAGAGAAGCGAGTACGGGGATTTGGAACCGGAGAGTACCATGCTGGATGGCTGTGCCTTGCGAGGCTATCAGGATCAGATCATGGCCGAGCTGGTCAAAAATCGGATGCCGGAGGAAACCGAGCGCGGTCTCATGCATTGGTACCACGAGGCTGATAGCGTGAATACCAAGGTCCACTCTGCGGTCTTTACTGTAGAGGAACGTGACCGAAAGCTCTGGGGCGTAGCCGAATGCCGCATTGCCGGTGAGCTGAGTGCGCTGGAGATGGACACCCTGAAAGAGTACATCGCCGGACAGGCATCAGACGGCTGGGGCGAACACTTTGAACAGTGGGAAATCCTCGTGGATGGCGGAAGTGAGCTGTATGTCCACCTCTGGAATGCGGATGACTGGGGCATTCAAACGGAACAGGAGCGCTTCGCGCCGAAGCTGTCGGAGGGCCTGCCGGAGCTATGCTTCTCGGTGCTTCCCAGCACTGGGGAACTAATCTGCATCAAACGCGGCGAGAACGGCTACTACCCCAGTGACTGGTCTACGGATGATCCCGCCCAGAACCGTGAGCTGGCCGATTATAACAACGAGCGTCTCGGTGTGACGCAGGCACAGCGGCTGGCCATGGAGTGCGGTAGTATGCACGGCTGGGATGTCCCCAGTGCGGATCCCTCCGCCTATCAGCAGAGCGAGCCGCGGATGGGAGGGATGGACCTTGGCTAAAAAGATATTCGGCGTCTATCTGGCAAAGCTGGACGCACCCAACAGTGAGGCCAACGCAAGGCTGGAACTGCCTGCCTCCCTGTGGGAACTGCACGATGCAATGGACAAGGTGCAACTCCAGGAGAACGAGGAGCTGTATCTGGAGGTCGATGATTACTATGCCTTCGAGTATCTCGCTCCTCACCTGGTGGAACTGGACGCCAGCCTCAATGAACTGAACGATCTTGCCGGCCAGCTGGCTGTGCTGGATGAAACGGAGCAGGAAGTCTTCGACGGCCTGCTTCGCCTGGAAATCCAGAGAAAAGTGGAATCCAACGCCGGTATTCTTACCATGCAGAATCTGAGAGATCTGGCAGTCAGTGCGGGTGCGGATTGCTGCCATGTGGTCGGCGCGACCAGTGACGCAGAGCTTGGCCGCTTCTATGCGGAAAACGGCTTCATGGAGGAACTGGACGGTCTTTCCGACGATGTGTTCGAGATGCTGGACTTTGGTAAAATCGGCAAAGCCCTGCGTACAGGCGAAAACGGCACATTCACACGGAACGGCTATGTGGTGCAGCACAGTGAACTGGTCACCGCACCACCCTGCGCCAAGGAGCTTCCCGAAAAGCCGGAATATCTCTTCCGTCTTACCCTTGGCCTTCATCCCGACCTTGAAGATGACCGGACTGTCACGCTGGAGTTGCCTGCGTCTGCTGAAGCATTGAGGAAAGCGCAGAAGCAGTTCGGAGCGGACGGCTGGGAGGGTGTCGTGGTTCTCGACTATGACGGGGTCATCCCGCAGGCGGCAGAGTTTGTCGATCTGCCAATGGAACTGGATGCCTTCAACGCTTTTACGGAATCTGTGAAGGCTATGCCTTCCCGTGAAAAGCAGCTTCCGAAGCTGAAAGCTCTGCTGGAGCATTTCGAGGTAACGGATCTGGCTGCCGCCGCAAGCCTTGTCGAGCATATTGGGGACTACATCCTCACGCCAGAGATCAGTTCGCCGCAGGAGGCGGCCATTGATGAACTGAACTTCACAATGGATGTCCACTCGGCGGAACTTCTTCTGCCCCATGTAAATCTCTTTGCCTACGGAAACGAGATCATCAAGGATGACAATGCCACACTTACATCCTACGGCCTGCTGCATCGGGAGGACTATCAACCGATGCAGACACCGGTGCAGGAGCGCTTTGAAATGGACACGCAGCAACTAACATGATTCTATCCTACCAAGCCAGTAGATAGAAAATATACCAAGGTGCCGTTTTTCCGGATGGGGAAAAGCGACCCCTTCTTTTTTGCGCTCTTTTTGTCTCCTATTCCGGGATAACGGCTCCGGAAAGGAGGAACTGTGGCAACCAACGAAGCCCTTGCGGAATATCTTGCGCTTCACCACAAGGGTGAAGCAAATGCCGTCACCAGCCGGGAGTTGGAGTGCAGCTTCCAAATGCGTGGTTCTGAGCTGCGCCGGGAGATCAACGCCCTGCGCGGTGACGGCATTCCCATTTGCAGCTTTGAGGGCGGCTACTATTACGCTGCCACTGCCGAGGAGCTGGAGCGCACCATCCGGCAACTCCGCAGCCGAATCAAGAAGATCGCATTTGCGGAGCGCGGCCTGTCCAGTGCTTTGCCGGACTATGTAGATACCGGTCAGCTTTCTCTCCCGCTGGATGGGGGTGATGCCCCTTGAACAGCTTTATCCCATGGGTGGGCGGCAAGAGCAAGCTGCTGTGGATCATCAACAAGATGGCGCCGGATCACTACAGCCGTTTCATCGATGTCTTCGGCGGCAGCGGCACGGTGACCATGAGCCGCCCCATTCAGCCGGGCTGCATGGAAGTCTACAACGACTTCAACAGCAATCTTACGAATCTCTTCTGCTGTGTGAAAAACCGCCCCTTAGCGCTACTGGCGGAATTGGGCTTCCTGCCTCTGAACACGCGGGATGATTTCAATGTCCTGTACAAGTTTCTCTCCAAGGGCGAGATCACAGATGACTACCTGCAGGAGGAAATGGAACTGACCGAGATCCTGCTTAAACCGCCCGAGGCCGAAGCCATCCGCACGCTCCTGCTGGAGCGTGCTCCCCGTGGAGATGTCCGCCGTGCCGCAGATTTCTTCAAATTGGTTCGGTACAGCTTCAGCGGCAGCTCCAAATCATTCGGTGGTAAGCCCTGCGATATCCGCCGCTTCTTCCACCTGATTTGGGAGTGCTCTCGCCGGCTGGCGAATGTCATTGTGGAGAACAAGGACTTTGAGGATGTCATCCGCCAGTATGACCGGGGCGACGCATGGATCTACTGCGACCCACCGTACTTTGAGGCCGAATGCTATGAGGTAGCTTTCCCCAAGGAAAATCACCAGCGGCTCCATGATACGCTTCTGAACAGCCAGGGCTATGTCATGGTGTCCTATAACTACTGCCCGTACATTTGTGAGCTGTATCAGGAGTTCTACATTTTCCGCGTTGTGCGCCCCAACAGTATGTCCCAGACGGCGGGCAGCGAATATGAGGAAGTCATCATCACCAACTATGACCCCCGCAAAGCCTGCTGGCAGCTCAGTCTGGAGAGCCTGCTGAACTGCGGCAGCGAGGCTCGGTATGATCTGATCCACGAGCCGGAAAAACCGATCAAAATTACAAATTGAAGGAGGATACTATATGAAGTTTATCAGTTACACCAATGACGGCAGAGTCGCTATTCAGCACGCTGCCCTGATCCTGAGCAAACTCGATGAGGCTGACACGCTGGAGCTTCACACGATGGACAACGCGATTATTCTTCTCAAGAAGGATATGACACGGGCCGAAACGAGAGATGTACTGCAGGGCATGGTGCGTCTCGCCCGCAGCATGACCTTGGATGCACTGTGCAATTCGGATGCGGAGGATAAAAATCCGCTCGTTGATGAGAGCTTCGATGACGAGTATGAGGATACGATCACGATTCCGGTTCCCCTCGAGGCATTTGGGGATGCAGGGCTTCTTGACAAGGATCTGCGCATCCAGATCGTCGACGGTGCCGTGGTCATTACAGAGGATACGGATGATGACTAAGGATCACGAGTATCTCTATCCCTACTCGGCACAGGAGGCCAAAAAAAGAAACCAGCTTCCCATGTGGCGCGAGAGTTACCACGCCAATGTTGCCTGCCGGAAAGCCATCGAGGAGACGGTCCGTCAGAACTTCGATGGCATGCACCTGAAGAAGGACTGCCTTGAACCTGTGCTTGCGGAATATGGCTACAAGCGCACGGAATGGGTGCTGGCCACCACTCTGCAGGAGCTTTCCTGGGACGGGCGTTTCAGCAGAGCAAACAAGCAGTGGGCGGCACGACGCTATATTCCCCAGGACGAACGGCACAACGCCGAGATCACCGTCCGGAGTCACCCCGCCATACTGGATGGCTTCGTAGACCTCTATCGAGAATCCTATCAAAAGCTGGGGCTGTTTGGTCCCGAGCATTGCGTCGGTGACCGTGCCAAGCAGGATTACATCGGGAAGGTGCTGGTACTCAGCCCTGATACGCTGAAAGAGTCCTGCTGGAGTCAGGAAAACCAGCTGTGGTATGCCCACGACGGCTTCGGATGCAGTCCCCACGCTATTGGACGCTCGGTGCGCTGCACCTGCCTGAGTGACGGCGAAATGACCAGGTGGAACCGGGATGAGTTTGTCGGCGTGTTGGATGAGAAATTCCTGCCCGATTGGGCCAAAGAGAGTCTGTCGCAGTTCCAGCAGGAAGAAGCCGCCGAATCCCCCGGTATGAACAACCAATCCATGTAACAGGAAGGAGAAAAAATCTATGGCAGCAACGCAGAAGAAAAAGCAGCAGGAAGTCCCTGCGCCCCAGGTCGAGGCGAGGATCGACCGTATGGTGGACGGTGACTACAAAACCAAAGCCTATGCCAGCGTTACCATCGCCGGCGCATTTGCCGTCCACGGCCTCCGTGTCATTGAGACGGACAAGGGGCGCTTCATCTCCATGCCCCAGGAGTCCTACAAGAAAAACGGCGAGACGGTGTATAACGACACCTTCCATGCCGTCACCGCCGAGGCAAGGACTGCGCTGGTGGATGCGGTCAACGATGCTTACGAGCAGAGGTTGCAGGAACGCATGGAGCAGAGCGAGGACGCACCCGCTCAGGGCATGGAACAGCAGATGTAAGCGCCACGGTGCGAAAGGAGGTGACGGAACTTGGTGCGATTCACCGTGGATAACCGAAATCGGCTCATCTTTTACGGCAATCCTGTGGGCTATGTGAAGGCGGATACCGCCGTGGTGGATGAAATGTTCCGCACGGACGAGCTCAACCAATATCTGAGCCGCATGAATCTGACGCCCCATTGGGAGGACGGGATCTTTGACCGTCTCGTATCCGGCGAGGTGACCGGCGAAGAACCGGCGCAGTCTCGAAAGGGCTGCCGCATCTGGCAGCTCAAAAAGGATGTAGACGTGGCAATGCGATTCATCGGGTACGAGGATCAGGTACGGAAGTTCGGAGAACCGGATGCCGAAAATTACACGCTCGTGTTCGACGGCGATCTCGGTACCAGCGATCTGGAGCAGATCTATACCATCTGCCGGGATGCTCCGCCTCCCGGCTATCAGGGCTACCGCATGGCGCTGTCGGATGTGGTGGAGCTGTATGACGATTCCGTCAGCGAATTTTACTACTGTGACCGGGTAGGCTTCCAGCCGATCCGGTTCGAGCAGAAGCAGGACTCATGCATCAATATGACCTTGTGAGCCGGACGGGAGATGACCGCCCGGCATTTTTGCTGTCTGCGCGGGGCCGTGGGCCTCCTGCAACACGCAAATGACCGAACTCACCAACAAAAAACTTTTGAATTTACAGGAGGAATATTTCATGAAGAAGTTCATCAAGAAGATCACCCATACCGCCAAGTCCGCTGTCACTTGCGTCAAGACCGCCGCGGTCAATTCCATGTCTGCCGTGCTTGCCTTCAACCGCCGTGCCGTCTGTAGCAATGCCGGTGAGGGCTACATCGACACTGCCGTCAAGGTGCTGATCGCCGTTGTGCTGGGTGCGCTGGTACTGGCTGGCCTCTATGCTATCCTGAACGATACGGTCATGCCCACGGTAACCCAGAAGATCACGGAAATGTTCAGCTACAATGGCTGATGCACTGGGCGCAGGCGATCCTCTTCTGCGGTGCTCTCATTTATGCCGCAGTGGATGACCTGAGGACCCGGACCGTCAGCAACATCGTCTGCATCGTCATTGCTTTGGCGGGGCTGATCACCATCAGCCCCGCCTCCCTTTTGGGGGCATTGCTGGCAATGCTTCCGTTCTACCTCTGTGCAGGCTTTGGCCTGATGGGCGGCGGGGATTGGCGGTTAGCTGCGGCGGTAGGCTTTGTGTTGGGAGTTGGACGGGTACTCACGGGATTCTTATTTATGTCCGTCGCGCTCCTGCTGGCATCCCTTGCCATGCGTGCATTCCCGGCACTGCGGCAGAGTGCGGCAAAGAAGCAGCCGCTGGTGCCATATTTCGCAGTGGC
>FR884111.1 GCA_000435975.1 Oscillibacter sp. CAG:241
GCGTTTTCAGCGAGATCAAAAATACGCCGAACACAAAGATCATAGGTACCAGCGTCTGCGTGGTAAAGAGCTTCTGAATCAGCCAATTGACGGCAAATGCGCTGCAAAAAATAAGGATCGAAAATAGAATATCCTTTTGTCGCTGTCGATTCTTCATCATGCTTCTCCTGAACGATATTGCGGCATTATGATACCATGCAGCGAAGCAGAATGGCATCATGCGCCATGTTTTTCGGTTCCGGGCGAAGCCCGGGAGAAAAACGGCTTAAATCCGTGTATAATAACTGCTGGCCGTTATTATACCGCATAAGCGGAAACGCTTCAAGATTTCTCACAGGACGATATTGCCCCGCACCCGTTTCTTTACCGAATCTACACCGGAGAAATGCTATGATATAAGCACACAGCAAAAAGGAGGAAGAAGTCCGTGGAAAACGACAGCAGCGACGACAACGGTAACCGCCCTTATATGGCCTGTTCATGTGTGGCATATCTACGCCCTTTGCTGCGGTATCGGGTATAGATATGTCTTTTTTGCATAAAACAATAATATGAACAGGAAATAAAGGAGTTTTATATGAATTATTTGGGAAGCATTTTCGCAATGGTGGTCTGCATCGCCATGTCCGCCTATTTCA
>FR884112.1:0-6665 GCA_000435975.1 Oscillibacter sp. CAG:241
GCGGGCTTGGCACCCACAACCTGGGTATCGTGGCCGGTGGCGGGGATGATCTCGCCCTTCTTCACGGTCTCGCCGCAGGTCTTGCACACCTCATCGCCGGTGTAGCCGTCCTGGGTGCAGGTGGCAGCCACAGCGCCCACAACCTGGGTATCGTGGCCGGTAGCAGGGATGACCTCACCCTTCTTCACGGTCTCGCCGCAGGTCTTGCACACCTCATCGCCGGTATAGCCGTCCTGGGTGCAGGTGGCGGGCTTGGCACCCACAACCTGGGTATCGTGGCCGGTAGCGGGGATGACCTCCGTCTTGACGGCGGTATAGGTCTTTTGCTCAAAGGTCACAGCAGCCGTGTAGGTGCGGACACCGTCCGTGGTGCAGGTGGCAGGCGTGGTGATCTCGTTGGTGATCACGGCGTTCTCCACCTCAACGTGAGAGGAATCATTGGTGCAGATGAAGGTCGCAGCGGCGCTCTCCACTCCGTTCCAGCTCCACACGGGCTGGCCCCAGGCGTGGCCGGTGGCGGGGATCACCTCCGTCTTCTGGTCGCCGCACATGGTGCAGGTGTAGGTCATCTCGCCGTCCTCGGTGCAGGCAGCCGCCTTGGTGACCTCGCCGTCATTCCAGATGTGATGTCCGTCGGCGGTGGGGCAGGCCACATAGTACAGACGGATCACATCGTCCTTCTTCACATAGTAGCTGTCCAGAGTGGCATAGATGGGCTCGCCGTTTTCATAGCGCAGAATGGGCATCTCCCCGTTGACGGTGAACAGCCACCCGGACCAGCTGCCGAAGCGCTTGTCGCCGGAGGACAGGGTCACGCCGTTGGGATCGGTGATGCCGGTAACATAATAGCCGCTGCCCTGATAGCCATACTTGTTCTGGCTCAGCAGCGCAAACAGCACGTCTGCCGCAGTGCGGTTGTCGGTCCTGGCGCAGCGATAGCTGGCCCCGGTCAGATTCTGGAACGCAGGCTCTATACTGCTGCCTTCCACGTTCAGTGTCACGTCGAAGGGCAGGAGACCGGGATCCTCGCCGTCCCGTCCGGCAACGGTGACAGTGGTGGAGATGGGCTGCTGATAGAACCTGGCAAACTCCGCATAGGCGGGGTCATTCCGGAACTTTTCGTAATACTTGGCGTATTCCGTGTAGGTCAGGACGCTGTCAACGGTGACGCGGGTGTTGTACTGGGGCTGGGTCACCAGCAGGGTCTCGTGGGCCACCACGGAGCTGTTGCTGGAGCGGAAGCAGCGGTACTTCTGGGCCGCGTACCAGCCGGGGATATTGTCGGCCTTGACGCCGCACATGTTGTAGTCGTTCATGTTCCGGATGAACCGGTAGCCGTCGCCGTCGGGGACGATCTCGATGAAGGACTGCATATCGCCGGTGACATTGCCGCGGTCCGTGTTGGCGTTGCGGATGCCCTCCCAGTACACGTCCTCGGTGCACACCTTCTTCATAAAGGCAAAGGCGGCGGCCAGATCGCTCTGCTGCATGGGCTGGACGGTGAGGACGATGTCCTTGCTGGCCAGCACCGGCATAGAGCCGTAATCCCTGCCGGAGCCGCTGGGGCGGTCCAGAATCTTCACCGTGACGGTGACGGTCCTGGCTCCCTGGCCGGGCAGCGGCTGATACGTCAGCATCCGGGCCACATTGACCATGGCGGGATCGGCGGACACCACCACATTCTCATCGCTGGTGCACAGCAGAATGGGGGTATACTTGCCGTCGAAATCCTGGTGATAGTCCCGGGCTGCATAGGTGCGGAAATCAGTGGTGGTGGGGAACTGGATATCCGAGGTGACGCTGCCGGTGTTGATGGCCGTGCCGTTGCGGGGATTGGTCAGGCCGGTCTCCCGCAGGGTAGTCTCCAGCAGGGCCTGATAATCCACGGGCCGGGGGCTGTCGGTGCCCTTAAAGAGGATGGTATAGACCTTGGTAACGGTCAGGTCCTCCCGGCCGTTGTACACCAGCTTCAGGGTCAGCGTGACGGTGGTGTCATTCCTGGGCATGGTGACGGTGGCCTTGTAGGGGGCAAAGATGGCGGAGTTGGACTCCGTAACAGACAGGATGGCCCTGTTGCCGGAGGTCCAGGAGGCGGTGGTCCACAGCTCCTGGCTGCCGCCGTCATTGTAGTCCACGGTGCCCTCGTCCACGCCGGCCTTCAGGGGATACTTGGGCAGGCTGGTCAGGTCGGAGGCGCTCTCCACCGTCTCAGGCGGGGTGATGCGGTCCGCCACGGTGTTCAGAGCGGCCATGGCCTTCTCCTCGTCCAGAGGAATGTTGAACAGGCACTGGTCACTGTCCTTGGTATAGGCGGTGTCCTTGTATGTCAGCACAAGGGTGGGGCGCACGGTGCCGGAGGCGGCAGGGGTAGAGCCCTTCTCATTCCACTTATACTGGATGGTGCCGTCGGCAGCGATGCCCACATAGTTCCAGCTGCTGTAGGCGGCCTCCTTCATGGCGACGGTGATGTCCGTGATGCCGGCTGCCGTCAGCTTGGCCCGGATCATGGTCAGAGCGTTGGTATCGGTGCCGTACTTGGGGTTATAGGTGCCGGAGATGGCTTCCTCGGCGGCGGCCAGCTTTTCCTCGGCCTCCTTCTGCTCGGGAGACTTGTTCTCCGTCCAGATGGCATAGAGGTTATACGTCTCGCCGTCCTCGCTGCCGTCGTCCCAATAGTCGCCCTCCTCAAAGGGGCGGTTGATGACGGCGCCGTCCAGGTACTTCACCTCGTTGCCGTAGGAGCTCTCAGCCCAGCCGGCGAACTCATAGCCCTCCCGGCTGAAGCCGCAGCGGGTCAGGGTCACATCCTGGCCGAAGGGCGCGGTCTGATCGGCCATGGTGCCGGTGGTGGTGCTCTTGTCGGAATACTTGACGTTGTACTTAATGATGTACTGATAGTCGCGCCACTTGGCGATCAGGGTCACCTGGTCGCCAGTGAACACGGTGTCCTTGGTAACGGCCTCGCCGAAGGAGCCGTCCTCGTTTTTCACATACCAGCCGTCCAGGGCCTTGTTGTCAGGATAGTAGCTCTTGCTGAGATAGGGCAGGCTGGAATAGACCTTGTCCGGGGTGACGGTCTTGTCCGCCAGAGACTGCTTGTAGCCGTTGCCGTCGAAGTGGACGGTGATGCCCTTGGTCCAGTGGGCGTACATATGGAAGCCGTTTTCGGCGTCCTCCGCTGTGAGCTTATAGGACAGGGCGATCTCGCTGCCGCCCTCTGCCGCATCGTACCAGCCGTCGAAGATATAGCCGGTGCGCTGGGGGTCCTCCACGGTGCTGAACTTTACCCGGCCGTCGGCGTCCAGGATATAGTTATAGTTGCTGCCCACCACGCCGGTGCGGGTGATGTCCTCCGCGCCGTCATAGTTCAGGTGCAGGGTCACCTTCACCGGCAGGCCGCGCCACACGGCGTACAGGGTGACGGTCTCGTCCTGCCGGTCGGCCAGGTTCTTCACCGTCCCCCCGTCGGCATAACTGGCAGAGGAGGAGCTGTTGTACTTGCCCCAGCCCAGGAAGCTGTATCCCGCGTAGGTGAAGGTGCTCTTGGGCAGGGTCAGCTCCTGGTCATAGGCAGCCGTCACGGCGTCCATCTGCCCCTGGCCGCCGTTGGCGGCGAAAGCAATGGTATAGGTGATGGGCGTCCACCGGGCCTCATAGGTCACGTCCCCGGTGATGACGGTCTCCGCCGTCAGCTGCGTCTCGCCGCTGAACCAGCCGCCGAAGGTATAGCCCTTCTTGGCGGGATCTGCGGGCAGACGGCCGCCAATGGCCGTGTTCTGGGGCACCAGGATGGTTGCATAGACGTCCTGGCCGTTTTTCAGGGTCACGGTATAGGCGTCGGCCCACACGGCGTACAGGTCCAGAGCCTTGTCCAGGGTGATGGCCGCGCCGTCCTCATACTGCACGGCTCCGTCGGGGGCGGTGGCCCAGCCGGCAAAGATCTTGCCGGCGCAGGTGAAGGGGTTGGCCATCAGGGTCCCCTGGCCGCCGAAGATCTTCTGGGTGGCGGTGTCCTCCGTGCCGTTGTTGGCGTGGAAGGTTACCACCAGGGCCTCACCGGCGGAGAAGCCCCGCAGATAGACGCAGTCGTCATTTTTGTCGCCGCTGCTGTCCTTCTTGTATTCCACGGTGAGCTTGTCGCCCTTTTTGGCGTCCACCTCCAGGCCCTTCCAGTCCTGTTCACCGCTCTCGCCGTCGACGAGAATCGTGCTGCCCAGCTTGATGGTGCACTTGTCGTACTTGGCCTCGGAGGAGACCTTGTACGCAAAGGACAGGTGGCTGTCCTCCGTAAAGGTCAGGGTCAGGGTGCTGGTGGAATAGCTCTTTCCGGCGCTGCCGGAAAGCAGGACCTCCTGGCCATCCTTGGTGCCGACCTTCCAGGCCGTGGTGCCGGTGCCCGGGTCCGCAGTCACAGGCAGCCCGTCAAAATACTGGGAGACGGTTTTGCCCGCCGCGAAGGCGTTGACAGGGATCAGGCCCAGGACTATGATCAGCGCCAGCAGCATGGAGAGAATTCTTTTCTTCATAATTTCTTCCCTTTCTTAAAATTTTGTTTTTCCCGGCAGAGCTTCCCTTCCCGCAGCAAAAAAAGAGCCCGCACTGCCGCGGCAGTGCGGGTGCGGGCCCTCCTATAAGCAGGATCGGCGCGGCAAACCCGGTGGCGGCAGGTGCCGGATCGGGCGGCCAGCGTATCTGACTTATCCGGCCCAAGCCGGCTTCACAGTGACCCACTCGCGGGGATTTTCACCCCATTCCGCCTGTCCCGCCCGTGCGGGACAGACCGTCCGATCCTCTATGCTCTTTTTCGGCGCCGGGCAAAAAACTCCCCCGGATATTCCGATGGAACCAGTATAGCACGGCCTGTTGAAAATTGCAAGCCGTCGGCGCTCAATCCGGCGCTGTGGAAGGCCGCGGCACCGGATCGGGCGGTCCGTCATGGCCGTCCCGATTATCTGCGGTTTGTCCCAGGAAAGGCCGGGTTTTGTCCCGGGACGGAGGCGGGACAGGCCGGGACGGAAAACAGCGTTCCCTCCGGGCTCATTTTCCCACGCAGAAGCGGGAGAAAATCGTCTGGATCAGGTCGTCCCGGATGTGCTTTCCGTTGAGCTCCCCCAGAGCCTCCAGGGCTGTCTCTGCGTCGGTGAGCACCACGTCGGGGGTCATGCCGGTGCGCAGCGCTCCCCGGGCGCTGCGCACGGCAGCCAGTGCCCGGGACACGGCGTCGGCCTGGCGGGCATTGGTCAGCAGCTCCCCCGGGCGGCCCTCCCCGGCGGGGTACAGCGCCTGGATGGCATCGCACAAAACGTCTACGCCCTGACCGCTGCGGGCGGACAGGGACACCACATTGTCGAAATCGTCGGCCAGACGGCCGATGTCCACGGCCCGGGGCAGGTCTGCCTTGTTCACCGCCACCAGCAGGTTGGGCACCTGGCGGGCCAGGGCCATGGCCTCCCGGTCGGCCTCCGTCAGGGGCCGGGAGCCGTCCAGCACCAGCAGGGCCAGAGACGCCTGCCGGGCGGCGGCCCGGGCCCGGTCCACGCCGATTTTTTCCACGGCGTCCGCCGTGTCGCGGATGCCCGCCGTGTCGCACAGGCGCAGCAGCACATGGCCCACCCGGACCTTCTCCTCCACCGTGTCCCGGGTGGTGCCTGCCACGTCGGTAACAATAGCCCGGTCATAGCCCAGCAGGGCGTTGAGCAGGGAGGATTTGCCCACGTTAGGGCGGCCCAGGATCACCGTGGGAACCCCCAGCTTCAGCAGCTTTCCCCGGGAAAACGTGGCCAGCAGCTCCTCCAGCCGGTCCTCCGACCGGCGGAGGGTATCCAGCATGTCCTCCCGCTGGAGGTCGCCGATGTCCTCGTCGGGATAGTCCACCACGGCGTAAAACCGGGAGACGATGGCCATGAGGCCGTCGTAGATCTCCGTGACGGTGCGGCTGAGGGCGCCCTCCAGCTGGCCCACGGCGTTGTGGGCCGCCTGGGCCGTTTCGGCGTCGATGAGGTCCGCCACGGCCTCCGCCTGGAGCAAATCCATCCGCCCGTTGAGAAACGCCCGGCGGGTGAACTCGCCGCCCTGGGCCTGGCGGGCTCCGGCGGCAAACAGGGCGTCCAGCGCCGCATCCAGTACCACCGGGCTGCCGTGACACTGGAGCTCGCCGCAGTCCTGGCCGGTGTAGCTGCCGGGGCCGGGAAACAGCACCGCCAGGGCGCTGTCGATGACCCGGCCCTCTCGATCCAGCACGTCTCCCAGCACCAGGCGGCGGGGCTCCTGCCGGGACATGGGACGGCCGTTTTTCGGGCGGAACACCCGGTCCAGGGCGGACCGGGTCCCCGGCCCGGACAGGCGCACCACCCCGATAGCCGACGGGCCCGGGGCGGTGGCAATGGCGGCGATGGTATCAGACATGGAAATACACTCCCTTATATGCACATATGTGTCAGTATAGCATGATTTGTTGCCCCGGGCAAGGCAGACGGCATGAATTCCGGCGCTTCGGGGCATACTACAGGCAAATCATCGGAAAGGAGCGGGGAAATCATGCAGGCTATGGTCCATGCGAAAACGTGTATCCAGTGCGGATTGTGTCCGGCGGTGTGCCCGGACGTGTTTACCCTGGAGCCCGGGGAGCCCGCCCGGGCCATCAGCGGCCCAGTGCCGGAGGAATG
>FR884112.1:6685-11243 GCA_000435975.1 Oscillibacter sp. CAG:241
ACGGGCGTGGGTAATGCCGCCTGGCGGCCCAGGAGGCGGCGGACAGCTGCCCGGTGGGGGCCATCGAGGTGCGTTAAAGGCGGCGCCCCTTTTTGACACGCTGAAAAAGCCGGACGCGGATGCGTCCGGCTTTTTGATACACAGCCTTTTGAGGATACGTCTTTTCGGCAGCTTGCCTTCGCTTACTTGCCCATGGGGGCGCCGCAGTGGGGGCAGAAGTTGCTGTCGGACACGGTGCCGCAGACGGAGCAGGTCTTGGCGTCGTCGGATTTCTCCACAGGCTCGGCCTCCTGGGCGGTCTCTTTCTTCTTGGAGGCCTCCAGATGGGCGATCTTCTCCTTGGAGGCGTTGACGGCGGCCACCACATCCTTCACGGCATCGGGCACCTCGCCCTGGAACTCGGAGACAAACCACTCGCCGATGGCGCGATAGTTCTTCTCGATCTCACGCTGCTCGGAGAGAATCTCCATGTTCATCTTGGCGGTGTCGATGGCGGCTTTGGCCATTTCGGTGGCGGTTCCGGCCAGGTCCTTGGCCTTCTCGGCAGCGGCGCCGGCTACCTGCTGCGCCTTTTTGGTCAGGTCTTCAGAAAACGGCATAGCAATGATCTCCTTTCAGAATCTGATTAATCATGATAAGTATACACCAACGTGGTAGGTTTGTCAATGCTCAATCCAGTCGGATGCGCGGGACACGGCCCGCTTCCACAGGCGGTAGTCCCGGTCGCAGTCCGCCTGGGGCCGCGTGGGCAGGAACACCCGCTGGCTCCGGCGCAGGCGGGTCAGCTCCTCCAGGCCGCTCCACACGCCGCAGCTGAGCCCCGCCAGAGCCGCCGCACCGAAGGCGGTGGTCTCCACCATCTCCGGCCGGTCCACGGGGATGCGCAGCAGGTCCGCCTGCAGCTGCATGAGGATATCCGACACGCTGGCCCCGCCGTCCACCCGCAGGGCGGTGATGTCGCAGCCGGCGTCCTGGCGCATGGCCAGCATCAGGTCCGTCACCTGATAGGCGATGCACTCCAGCACCGCCCGGGCCACATGGGCCCGGCCCGTGCCCCGGGTGATGCCCAGGATGGCCCCCCGGGCGTACATGTCCCAATAGGGCGCGCCCAGGCCGGTGAAGGCCGGCACCACCACCACGCCGCCGGAATCCGGCACGGACTCCGCCAGGCGGTCGCACTCCGGGGCAGAGTCGATGAGGTGCAGCTCGTCCCGAAGCCACTGAATGGTGCTGCCGCCGTTGAAAACGCTGCCCTCCAGGGCATAGGCCGTGCGTCCCTCCACCTGCCAGGCAACGGACGTCACCAGGCCCGCCCGGCTGCGGACGGGCTTTTCGCCCACGTTCATCAGGGTGAAGCAGCCGGTGCCGTATGTATTCTTGGCCTCGCCGGGGCGGAAGCAGGTCTGGCCGAACAGGGCGGCCTGCTGATCCCCCGCCGCGCCGCACACCGGCGTGCCCGCCAGCTTCTCCAAGCCGGGAATGCCCTTTTTCACCAGGCCGTACACCTGACTATTGGACACAGGCAGGGGCAGAATAGACATAGGGACGCCCAACAGCTCGCACAGCTCCGCATCCCAGCACAGGCGGTGGATATCAAAGAGCATGGTGCGGGAGGCGTTGGAATAGTCCGTCACATGGGAGCCGGTCAGCTGCCAGATGAGCCACGTTTCCACCGTGCCGAACAGCAGGTCCCCCCGGTCCGCCTTTTCCCGGGCACCGGGGACGTTATCCAGCACCCAGCGGATCTTGGTGGCGGAGAAGTAGGCGTCGATCAGCAGGCCGGTGGCGGACTGGATGCGCTCCTCCAGCCCCTGGCGCTTCAGCTCCTCGCACAGCTCCGCCGTGCGGCGGCACTGCCACACGATGGCGTTGTACACGGGCCTGCCGGTGGTCTTGTCCCAGAGAATGGTGGTCTCCCGCTGGTTGGTGACGCCGATGCCGGCAATGTCCGCCTCCAGGCCCTCCGCCGCCTGGGCCGCCGCCCTGCGCTCCGTCTCCCAGATCTCCATGGGGTCATGCTCCACCCAGCCGGCCTGGGGATAAAGCTGGCGGAAGGGATACTGGGCCTTGGACACAATGTCGCCCAGACGGTCGAACACGATGGCCCGGGAGCTGGTGGTTCCCTGGTCCAGCGCCAGAATGTACGTTCCCATAGAAGTCTCCTCTTTCTTTTTGTATCAGAGTATGATAATATAGATGATTATAGCACAGGAAGGACGGAATTACCATGACCGATTTCCAGGAATTTACCTTTCTTTCCAGCGACGGGCACACCCGGCTCCATGGAGCCCAGTGGGCCCCGGCGGACCGGGAGCCCATTGCCGTTTTACAGATCGCCCACGGCGTGGCGGAGCACATCCTGCGATATGACGGCTTCGCCCGGTATCTCAATGAGCAGGGCATCCTTGTGGCGGGCCATGACCATCTGGGCCACGGCAAGTCCCTGCCGGAGGGGGCCGTGCCGGTATATTTCGGCGACGGGGCCACCTGGGAGACGGTGGTGGACGATATCCATCTGCTGCACCAGCGGCTGCGGGAGCAGTATCCCCGGCTGCCCATCCTGCTGATGGGCCACAGCATGGGGTCGTTCCTGTCCCGGACGTATCTGATCCGCTATCCCGGCACCGTGGACGCGGCCATTATCATGGGCACCGGCTGGCAGCCGGAGATGACCATCCGGGGCGGTCTGCTGCTGGCGGGTGCTATTGCCAGAATCAAGGGGCCGGACGCCGCCAGCAAGCTGGTGACCAATATGGCCTTCGGCGCGTATAACAAGGCCTTCGGCGACAAGCCCCGGACCCCCAACGACTGGCTGTCCGCCGACACGGACAACGTGGACCGGTACATGGCGGACCCCATGTGCGGGGCGGAGGCCACGGTGGGCCTGTTCCGGCAGATGCTGCGGGGGCTGCGGTTCAACCAGACGCCCCGGAATATCGATAAAATGGACAAGGACGCGCCCATCCTGCTGATCGCCGGGCAAAGCGACCCGGTGGGCGACATGGGCGCGGGGGTCCGGCGGACCCACGACGCCTTCAAGCGGGCAGGCATCAAGGATGTGACCCTGAAGCTGTATCCCGGGCTGCGGCACGAGATCCTCAACGAGGCCGCCATGCAGGACACGGTGTACGGCGACATCCGGGCCTGGATGGCCCGGGTGCTGGGCTAACGCAAGGCCGCCAGCAGATTGGGGATGCCCAGCAGGTCCACGTTGTGGGTCCGGCGCAGCAGGCGGACGGAGAAGAAGCTGTCTGCCACCAGCAGGAGCAGCAGCGTCAGTCCCGCCCAGGGTGGGACGTTGGCGGCGATGGGGTGCAGCAGGGGCTGAACATATCGGACGGAGAAGGCCGTCAGCAGGCCCCAGATCACGGCAAAGGGCATGCAGATCCGGCGGTTCAGGTCCATGTGGGTGCTGCCGTAATCCCAGAACATGACGCCCAGGAGCTTGTCATAGAGAAAGTGGACGGCGTATTCCACGGCAGTGGCCGTAAGGCCGCCATAGAGGGCCAGGCGGAAAAACCCCCGGCGCAGATCGGCAGGCAGGTGCAGCACCGCCAGCATGGCCAGGCCGTACACCGGGCACAGGGGCAGCAGCAGAAAGCACTTGCGCACCTGGTGCCGGGAGCCGGTGGCGGCTGCAAACGCCTTCTCCAGCAGGTATCCCAGAAAGCTATACAGACAAAACAGCCACAGCCAATACACAGCCGCACCCCCCTTCGCTCTCATTTTGTCCCGGGGGCGGGGCTGTGATACGCGGGGAAGGAGGAAAGATATGGATCAGTGGGAGCAGCTGCGGCAGCAGTGCATGAGCTGCCGGGCCTGCGGCCTGGCGGATACCCGGACCAACGTGGTGTTCGGCGTGGGAGACCCCAGGGCGGAGGTGCTGCTGGTGGGCGAGGCCCCGGGAGCCAGCGAGGACCGGCAGGGCGAGCCTTTTGTGGGGGCCGCCGGGAAGCTGCTGGACGATATGCTGGCCATGATCGGCCTGCGGCGGCAGCAGATCTATATCACCAACAGCGTCAAGTGCCGCCCGCCCCAGAACCGGGACCCCCTGAACACGGAAAAGGACGCGTGCAGCGGGTATCTGCGGCGGCAGCTGGAGCTGATGCAGCCGAAAATCCTGGTGTGCCTGGGCCGCATCAGCGCGGCGGAGATCATCAAGCCGGACTTCAGGATCACCCAGGAGCACGGGCAGTTCTTTGAAAAGGACGGCATGCAGATGATGGCCCTGTATCATCCGGCAGCCCTGCTGCGGGACCCGGGGAAAAAGCCGGAGACCTTTGAGGATCTGAAGCGGCTGCAGGCCAGGATCCGGGAGCTCTGCGTGCGGACAGAGCTGACATTTGCGTGAATATATCGCCCCCTGCCTTCCGGAAATGAAGGCAGGGGGCCGGTTTTTCACAAAAAAACAGGTCCGCAGGTGCGGACCTGTTTTTCTATGTAGTCTTCGCGAGATTACTTGTTGTAGAGAGCCTTGTCGGCAGCAGCCATTTCCTGGAAGATGCCCTTGTGCTTCTTGGCGGTGACAGCACGGATGACCAGCAGGGTGCCGATCATC
>FR884113.1 GCA_000435975.1 Oscillibacter sp. CAG:241
TCCTTGACACCGCCCTTGCCGAAATACACCTTCGTCTTGTCCTCAAAAATGAAGTTGTTCATATCAGGAGCTCCTTTCGCTTTTTCTGCCCCTATTATAAGAAAAGCGAGACTTCCTCGGAAGTCTCGCTTTGTTCATCAGTATATACCTTTGGGTTATAATCAGCCGTACAGTTCTTTTCTGACGGCCTTCGCCGCATCCAGAAACCGCCGTACCGTAGGCGTCGGCTCCGGGGAATGGAGGATGCCGTAGGGGATGTTGTGTTCCCATTCGACAGGAATGACCTTTAGTAGCGGATGGACATTCGCCCAGCCGGGAATCGCCAGCAGCACATCGTTGGTGTTCTCGCAGCGGTTGAACACGTCCATGCTGTAAAAATCAAAATCCACAATGTGAATTTGCGGGTGGTGCTGCCACAGATCGTCCCGAAGCTGATCGACATAGTGGCTCCAGCCACGGTGCATCAGCAGCAGATTCTCCCCATAGAGGTCAGAAACTTGCAGCTTGTCTTTGTCCGCCAGCCGGTGGTGGATGGAGACTGCACAGCAGAAGCGCCCCCGCGTCAGCTCCAACCCGGCACAGCCCCGCAGGTGCAGCATGGTCTCATCAAAAATACCGCCTACAATATCAATGTTTTTGCCGAGATTGGCAAGAATTTCCCGCGCATTTTCCGGCGTGTTCTCAAAGGGCACGATCTGGAATTTAATATCGGGGTGCAATGCTTGCACTCTCGACCAGAGATCCATCAAAAGCTGTGCGGGCGTCATGGGGGACGAGCCGATGCGGATGATGTTTTCGTCCTCCTGCATGGCGTTCTTCGCCCGCGTCACAGAGTCGCGGCAATATTGGATGATGTATCTGGCGTCCTGATACATGGAGCGCCCAGCTTTTGTCAATGTCAGCCCCCGGTGGCTGCGGTCAAAAAGCCTGACGCCAAGGGATTCCTCCAGCGAATTGATCTGCTTGATGACCGCCGTGGGCGTGATGAAGCTCTCCTCCGCCGCCTTATTGAAGCTCCCTGCGTCCGCCACGTGCAGAAAAGTCTCAAGCTGCGGGTTGTACATGGCTCACGCCCCCTTTTCGTCAAGGATTATTCCTATTATAAGCGAATTCCACGGTTTTGGCAAGCGTGGGCGTGTTGGGAGAACGGGGCGTTCGATTGACTTATTACCTGATCGCAGGAAACAAGTATGTCTCAAATTGGTACATTCCGCACGGCCTTAAAATTTAGCCTTATTTTTAGCCTTATGGCAATAAACTTGGGTAATCCGATTTAACGCTGCCTAACACGAACCACCTCGATTGAGGTTTTGCTTGCGGTACTTTTCGATACCGAACGACCCAGGGTGACATGGCGCCGGGTCAATTCGAGTCCTGTACCGCGCACCATAGCCGAAAAGCCCTGAAATCACTACGATTTCGGGGCTTTCGTTATTTTAAAGTACGCAGGGCCTGTCCCTCTGAAACGGGTATGGACAGCTTTTGGCCTGCGTGGTATAATATCCGAAGAATTTAAGGCTTTCACTTTTGAAGGAGGATGCTCTATGAATTGTCTTGTTTTGCTTTCGGGCTGCGGCGTAAAGGACGGATCCTGCCCTGAGGAGGTGGCACTGACCTACACCGCTCTGGAAAAATATGGGTGCGCCTATCAGCCTGTGGCGGATGATATCCCGGTGCTCACCGTGGATCATCTGACGGGCCAGCCTGATCAGGAACGCCAGATCCTGAAAGAATCTGCTCGCCTGGGCCGCGGGATGCTGCGGAAAATTCGGGATGTTTGCTGGGAGGATTACGACGCACTGGTGATACCCGGCGGACTGGGACTGCTGACCAATTACCAGCACTCCCAGGCTGTGGCTGACTGTGTCCGGTATTTTGCTGCCGCCAGCAAGCCTATTGCAGCCATGTGCGCCGGCATCGACTTCCTTCGGGGCCTGCTGGGCGGCGATCTGCTGCTGGAAGAGGTGCCGCCGCTGAAGGCGACGGAATACTGCTGCGACCGGCAGAAGAAGATTTTCTACACCCCTGCTTTCAAAAAGACCGACTCCTGCTATGAGATCATGCAGGGCATCGATGCCATGATCGCGGACTTTGCAAAGACTTCCGCCTGAAAAAATCCCGCTGCCATATCGGACAGGGGTCATAAGAAAGGAATATCGTATTTTCTCGGGAACGGCGTGGCTTCGGTCACGCCGTTCCCTGTTTCAGCAGTTCATTCAGGGGAATAAAGCCCAGCCCGTCGTACTTGATGTGGATGTGCTGGCTGCCGGCGCCGCTGGAGCGGCAGGCCTTCAGGCCGGATATTGATCTCACTGTCGTCGTCCAGCTCGGCATTACATTCCTCGATGGTCTGCGGCAGTTTTTTTCTTTGTCACGGGTAGTCACTCCTTTCTTGATTTTAGGCAATAAAAAGCCCGCTGGCTTTGCACATACGGCATAGTCAGCGGGCAGAATGTAAGTTATTCTGTTCAATAATTAAACCTACAAAACAGACTTCATCGTAATGTTTGTGCCTGTTTCAACGCATAAATCATAGAATCGATACCTAATAGTGTCGTATAGCTACTGTTGGTTTTTCTGAAAGCGGGCGTGTAATAAACATTGTTTTCAGCATCAAAACAGAATTTTTCAGCAGTTAGTTCTTTCATCTCACGCGCCAATAGATTACTTCCATAGAAACGGCGGAGGAAGTCGATTCCCGCACACATGGCAGCGACAGGCTTCTTTTCGCTAATAAAATGTGTGACGCACGTTTTTATCACATTGGATTCTCTATAATTGTTCAATAAACCAATTCCACCGGGTATGATCAATGCATCATATTCTGCAAAATCAACCTCATGAATATCTTTAATGCGTCCCCTACCGATGCGGGCTGCTTCTATAAGGATATTCCGCTTTTCTGCCATCTCTTCTGTCAAGTGGTTGACAGACTGAATGGAAGCATCTTCTGCGACAGGAGTGTAATCACACCCATATTTATCAAGCGCTACATACGTCAGAATTACTTCTTCTATACATGAACCATCACCGAGGCCACAGCCTGCTAATAGAACTAAATACTTCATTTGTTTTCACCTCCAAAACTCACGGTTTGCCAACGACTTCTCACTGATAAGCATAGCATATAAAGCGACTTACATCAACGCCATCTTCATGGTAAATCAGCGACCTTTTTATGAACGTCGTTTTGCTTTGCCGCTTCGCTTGCCGCCCTGCGGCGTTCGGGGCGGTCAGCCGAAAGGAGAACCGCCCCTTGCGGATTTCAAATTCCATGCAGCCCGTGTCCGGGTCTGCGTCGGTCTGGCGGCAGCATTGCGGGTACTTTGCCCCGCAAATGCCGTCAGCCGCTTTTTTGAGATTTTTTGAAAAAATCTCGGAATGGACGGGATTGATTTAAGGTAGTTATACCTGAAAGCTGTGAATGAAGCTATTGCTTTCCGTGACGGCAAAAAATAACGGGTATCCGGCTCTCACCAGATACCCGTTGGAATGAATGGGATAGGATTGATTTAAGGCAATTATACCTGAAAGCTGTGAATAAATCCATTGCTTTTCGTGACGGCAAAAAAATAACGGGTATCCGGCTCTCACCAGATACCCGTTATTTCGCTGCCAATCCCGCCTGACAGATGCTCATTTTGTAATTCTTAGAATTACTGTCTTATAAGCACCCATAGGATGGCGGACGGCGTATTTATCAGCTTTTCGCTTGGCTTACTCAGCCTTCTGGGCGGCGTCCTTTTCGGCAGCAGCCTTGGCGGCAGCGGCCTTCTTCTCGGCGGCAGCCTTCTGAGCGGCCTTGAACTTCTCCTTCTCCTCGGGGGTGGGGATAGGCTCAATGGCGTTGCGGGGGCAGGCCTTGGCGCACATGGTGCAGCCCTTGCACTTGGTATAGTCGATGACGGCCACGTTGTTGACCACATGGATGGCGTCGAACTTACAGGTGCGCTGGCACAGACCGCAGCCGATGCAGGAGTTGGCGCAGACCTTGGTAACGGCGGGGCCCTTGTCCTTGTTGGAGCAGTTGACGAACACCTTCTTGGAATAGGGGACCTCCACGATCAGCTTCCGGGGGCAGGCCTCGCGGCAGGCACCGCAGTTGGTGCACTTTTCCTTGTCCACCACGGCAGCGCCGTTTTCGCCCACATGGATGGCATCGAACTTACAGGCGGCCACACAGGAGCCGAAGCCCAGGCAGCCGTACTTGCAGGCCAGCGCGTCGCCGGCCAGGACCTTGGTGGCGGCCAGGCAGTCGTTGACGCCGCGATACTCGAAGTTCTTCACCGCATTGACGCCGCCGTTGCACAGAACGTGGGCCACCATCTTCTCGCCGGAGGGAGCCGCCATGCCCATGATGGCAGCGATCTTGGCAGCGCCCTCGGCGCCGGCGGGAGCGCAGGCGTTGATGGGAGCCTTGCCGGCCAGAATGGCCTCAGCGCAGCCGCCGCAGCCGGGATAGCCGCAGCCGCCGCAGTTGGCGCCGGCCAGACATGCCTGGATTTCGGGCAGGCGGGGATCCACCTCTACCTCGAAGACCTTGGCGGCCACCGCCAGGATCAGGCCGAACACGATGGCAAGAGCGCCAAGGATCACAACGGCCCAAATGACAGTAGTAAATTCCATAATTCTTCCTCCTTACCAGACCTTCAGGCCGCTGAAGCCCATGAAGGCCAGAGCCATCAGGCCGGCGGTGACCAGCGCGATGGGGAAGCCCTCGAAGGACTTGGGACTGTCGCTGGAAACCTCCAGCTGCTCGCGGACGGCGGCAAACAGGAAGATGGCCAGCAGGAAGCCCAGACCACCGGTGATGCCGTAGACCACGGACCCGATGAAGTTGTAGTCATTCTGCACGTTCAGCAGGGCGACGCCCAGCACGGCGCAGTTGGTGGTGATCAGGGGCAGGTACACGCCCAGGGCGGTGTACAGGGTGGGGATGTTCTTCTTCAGGAACATTTCCACGAACTGCACCAGACCGGCGATGACCAGGATGAAGGCCACGGTCTGCATGAACTCCAGGTGCAGAGGGATGAGGATCAGGTTCACCAGGTAGCAGAATGCGGAGGCCAGACCCATAACGAAGGTCACGGCCGCGCCCATGCCCACGGCGGTGTCGATTTTCTTGGACACGCCCAGGAAGGGGCAGCAGCCCAGGAACTGGGCAAAGATAAAGTTATTGGTCAGGATAGCGCCAAGAGAAATGGCGAGCAGAGTCGTAATAGACATAGCTTACTTGGCCTCCTTTTTCTTTTCGCTCTTGGCCAGGGCCCACTGCATCAGGGCGATCAGGGCGCCCAGGGTCAGGAAGCCGCCGACAGGCAGAGTCAGCAGCTTGATGCCGAACTCCTCGGGGAAGATGGTGATGCCGGGGGCGCTGCCCAGTCCGCCGCCGCCCAACAGGCCGCCGCCGAACTTGCCGGAGCCCAGCAGCTCGCGGAACACGCACATGATGATCAGGACGATGGTATAGCCGATGCCCTGGCAGATGCCGTCCACCGTGGAAGCGCCCACCGTGTTCTTGGAGGCAAAGGCCTCGGCACGGCCCAGGATGATGCAGTTCACCACGATCAGGGGGATGAACACGCCCAGGGAGTTGGACAGGGCGGGAACGAACGCCTTGAGCAGCAGGTCCACGCAGGTAACGAAGCCGGCGATGACCACGATGAAGCAGGCGATACGGACCTCATTGGGGATGATCTTGCGCAGCAGCGCAATGAAAATGTTGGAAAGGGTCAGGATGATCAGCACGGACACGCCCATGCCCAGGCCGTTGAAGAACGACGTGGTGATGGCCATGGTGGAGCACATACCCAGCAGCTGCACCAGCACGGGGTTCTGGGTGATCAGGCCCTCTTTGAATTGCTTGCCAAAGTTCATATTGCAGCTCCTCCTTTCTTAGCCCAGAGCTTCCACGGCAGCCAGGGCGGCGTTGGCGCCCATGGTGATGCCCTTGGTGGAAACGGTGGCACCGGAGACGGCGGTGATGTTGCTGCCCACCACCAGAGAGCCGGCGCCGGACATGCCGATAAACTGATCCAGGACGGGGGTACCGGCGGCGTTGGGCTTGTTCTCAACGACCTTGGTGCCGATGCCGGAGGTCTCGGAGTGGCTGACCACAGAGATGCCGGTGATGGCCTTGTTGGCGTCGATGCCCACCATCATGGTGATGGTGCCCTGGGAGCCGGAGGCGGAGACCTTGGCCACATAGCCGGCCTCGGCGCCGCCGTTGGTGACACCGTAGAGCTCGGTGATGGTGCCGCCCTGGGCCTTAGCCGCGGCCACCACGTCGTCGGTCAGCTCCAGCGCGTCGGTGAACTCGCTGCCCTCGGGGACAACGGCGCTCATGGCCACGCGGGTCTTTTCCGCATCGATGGCGG
Organism: Oscillibacter sp. CAG:241; assembly: GCA_000435975.1. GTDB lineage: Bacteria > Bacillota > Clostridia > Oscillospirales > Oscillospiraceae > Vescimonas. Next base: position 6,378 of record FR884113.1, read on the forward strand.
CGATCTTGTCCTTGGTGACGCCGTTGACCAGGCCCAGCAGGAAGGCCGTAATCAGGGAAATAACAGTCAGGGTGCCGGCGACCTTCAGAATAAACTTACCGGAGATCTTCATTTTGCAGCCGCCTCCTTCTTTTCTTTCTTGGGAGCACCGTAGATGGTGGGACGGATGTACTTATCCAGCAGCCAGGTGGTGCAGTTCATGATCAGGATGGAATAGCAAACGCCCTCGGGATAGGAGCCGAAGCGGCGGATGAAGCAGGTCAGCAGGCCGCAGCCGATGCCGAAGATGATCTGGCCGGGCTTGGTGACGGGAGAGGTGGCGTAGTCGGTAGCCATGAAGATGGCGCCCAGCATCAGGCCGCCGCCGAACACGTTGTACAGCATGTAGTCCACGCCGGAGATGCCGGCAGGAGCGGCGATGAGGGTCAGGATGGCCACGGTGGCAATGTAGGCCACGGGGATGTGCCAGGAGATGACCTTGCGGATCACCAGGTACACGCCGCCCAGCAGCAGCATCAGCGCGGAAACCTCGCCCAGGGAGCCGCCGACGCGGCCCAGGAACATATCCACCACGGAATAGGTGCTGGTGAGGGTGGCGAAGTCGCCGTTCTTCATCATGGCCAGGGGGGTGGAGGAGGTGACGGCATCAGCGTTGGAGCCGAAGGCGGACAGCTTGCTCATGGGCACGGCCCAGGTGGTCATGGCCGTGGCATAGCTGGCCAGCAGAGCGGCACGGCCCGCCAGAGCGGGGTTGAGGAAGTTGCAACCGATGCCGCCGTACAGCTGCTTGACCACCACAATGGCGAAGAACGCGCCGATGATGATCGTCCAATAGGGCAGCGTGGGGGGGCACACAAAGGCCAGCAGCATACCGGTGACCACGGCGGACAGGTCGCCAATGGACTGGGGCTTTTTCAGGAGCTTGCGATAGCCCCACTCCCAGAACACGCAGGCGGCCACGGACACCAGCGTCAGCGCCAGAGCGCGGAAGCCGAATACGAACACGCTCATAGCCAGGGCGGGGATCATGGCGATGATCACGTCCATCATGATGGTCCGGGTGCTCTCGCTGGACCGGATGTGGGGGGAGGAGGACGCGATCAGCTTCAAATTCTTGTAATCGGTCATGGTTTACGCCTCCTTCTTTTCGGCGGCGGCCTTCTCGGCCTCTGCCTTGGCCTTGGCGGCCATTCTTGCGTTGTTGACTTTCTGCTTGCCCATGCGGAAGGCGTGGGTCAGCGGCAGACGGGCGGGGCAGGTGTAGGCGCAGGCGCCGCACTCGATGCAGTCCATGCCGTGCAGGGTGTTCTGCCAGGTGTCCACGTCGCCCTTCATCAGGTACTTATACATGAACACAGGCTCCAGGCGCATGGGACATACGCCCACGCACTTGCCGCAGCGGATGCACTGGGGATGCTCCTCATACTGCTCCTCGTCGCCGGCGAAGGCCAGCATGGCGCCGGTGCCCTTGCCCACGGTGACGTCCAGGTTGTACTGGGCCAGGCCCATCATGGGGCCGCCCATGATCAGCTTATAGGTCTCTTCCTTCAGGCCGCCGCAGGCGTCGAACAGCTTGGTGATGGGGGTGCCGATGGGGCACTCCAGGTTTTTGGGCTCGATCACGCCGGAGCCGGAGACGGTGACCACCTTGCTGACAACGGGCATGCCGGTGTAAACGGCCTTGTAAATGGAGCAGGTGGTGTTCAGGTTGAAAATGCAGCAGCCGGCGTCGGCAGGCAGCTTGCCGGAGGGAACCTGGCGGCCGGAGATGGCCTGGCACAGCTGCTTTTCAGCGCCCTGGGGATAGCGGGTATGCAGGACCTCTACCACCACGGGAGCCTTCAGCTCGGCAATCGTCTTGTTAAGCACGTCGGCCGCGTTTTGCTTGTTGGCCTCGATGCCGATGTACACATGCTCCACGCCGAAGCACTTGGCCAGCAGGGTAGCGCCCTTGATGACCTGCTCGGGCCGCTCCAGCATGGTGCGGTGGTCGCCGGTGATGTAGGGCTCGCACTCGGCGGCGTTGATGATGACATAGTCCACCTTGCCGAGACCGGAGCTGATCTTCACATGGGTGGGGAAGGTCGCGCCGCCCTGGCCCACGATACCGGCGTTTTTGACGATCTCCACCAGCTGCTCAGGCGTCAGGCTGTCGGGATCGGCAACGGGATGAATGTCCGGGCACACGGTGTTCTGGAAGTCGTTCTCGATGACCACGGACATCATGGTCCCGCCCATGGAGAAGGGACGGGGCTCCACCGCCTTCACCGTGCCGGATACGCTGGCATGGATGGGAGCGGACACGAAACCGCCGGGTTCACCGATCTTCTGACCGATGGTCACCTTGTCGCCCACCGCAACGATGGGCTTGCAGGGTGCACCGATGTGCATAGACATGGGAATGACCACCTCAGCCGGGGCTGCCAGCTGCTCGATGGCCTTTTCATTGGTCGCGGCCTTCATATCATTGGGATGAACGCCGCCAAAGAAAGCTTGTGCCATTGTCTTCACCTCATCTTACTACTGGGTGGCCCTATGCCACCACATACTGCTCTAAATTCTACACCAGATTTGTCCTCTTGTCCACCCCTTGTATTCCGGTTTTCTGTGGAATTTGCGGCTTTTTGTCTTATTCTTAGCATTTGCGGAGGATTTGAGCGGAATATTTATCCAAAACTGCCTGAGATTTCCTGAAAAGGAACCGGTCTTGTGTTCACGGGGCAGTTGTGGTATACTATGCGCGGGAAAACAGATATAGCCGCCCGGCAGGCGGCGTGAGAAAGGAAGTGCTTTCATGCCCGATCGCATTCAAATAAAAGAGGAAGCCAAGCAGGTGGTCCGCGGGGCGCGGGTCAATGCGTATCTGGTGACGCTGATCGTTCTGGCGGTCACCGGCCTGCTGGAGGCGCTGGACTCCTATGTGGGCGCGTCCAGAACCGTGGACCAGGTCGCGGAGCTCTATGGCCAGCAGGCGGCGGCCATGCTGCCCGCCTTCCCGGAGTTCCCCGTGCTGCTGATGGCCTTTGTGGCGGCAGTGAACTGGCTGGCTCAGGTCATCATCAATGCCGGATGGTCCATTTATCATCTGGGTGTGCGGCAGGGAAAGGAAATGCCCTACGGCTGTCTGCTGGACGGGTTCGCCTTCCTGGGGAAGCTGATCCTGCTGAACATCGTCATGGGGATCTTTGTCTATCTCTGGTCCCTTCTGTTCCTCATCCCCGGCATCATCGCCCAGTACCGGTACCGGTTCGCCATTTATAATCTGTGCGAGAATCCGGAGATCGGCATTCTGGAGGCCATCAACATGAGCAAGGCCCAGACAGCAGGCTTCAAGGGTACGCTGTTTGTGCTGGACCTGTCCTTCCTGGGATGGTCCATCCTGTGCTGGCTGACTCTGGGCATTCTGAACATCTGGATCGCTCCCTACAAGGAGCAGGCCAACGTGGGTTATTTCCAGGAGATCAAGAAGGTCAAGGGCATCGGCTATCAGCCGCCCCAGGACGGCGGAGAGGACGACGAATTCCGTCCCATCGACCCCTTCGGGCCCAGCTATTAAAACAAGTGAGATAAGCCCAAATGCCCCCGGAGCAGCGCTCCGGGGGCATTGGATATGATGGCCTCTTATTTCTTTCAGAAAGCCCAGGTGCCGTTCCGGAACAGGGGCACGGTCCGGCCATCCTCACACACGGCGTCGATGGACAGGTCCGCCGAGCCGATCATGAAGTCCTCGTGGACCATGGAGTCGTTGACGCCCAGGCTGCGGCATTCATCCAGGGTCTTGCTCTGGAAGTCGCGGATGGTATCGGCAAAGCCCATGCCCAGAGCCAGGTGGCAGCAGGCGTTCTCGTCGAACAGCGTGTTGTAGAACAGCAGGCCGGACTGGTTGATGGGGGAATCAAAGGGCACCAGCGCACACTCGCCCAGATAGCAGCTGCCCTGGTCCATGGTGATGAGCTTGGTCAGCAGCTCGTTGTTGACCTGGGCGTTCCACTCCACGGCCTTACCCTGGTGGAAGCGGATCCAGAAGTTGTCGATGAGCTGGCCCTGGTAGCTCAGGGGCTTGGTGGAGTAAACGATGCCCTCGGCCTGACCCTTCATGGGAGAGGTGAAGCACTCCTCAGTGGGGATGTTGGGGTTGAAGAAGATGCCCTGGAGGCTGGTCTCGCCGCCGCCGCAGAACTGCCCCTCCGGAATGAGGCCCACGGTCAGGTCCGTGCCGTTGGCGCTCCTGTACTTCAGCTGGCGGATGTGCAGGCTGTTGAGATACTGGCAGCGGTCATGCAGGTCCTTGTTGTGGGCGTCCCAGGCGGCCACGGGGTCGTCATCCACGCGGCTGGTGGCCAGGATGGCTTCCCACAGCTTCTCCATAGCCTGACTGGTACGCAGGCCGGGGAACAGCTTCCTAGCCCAGGCCGCGCCGGGTACGGCGGCAATGCACCACTGATACTTGTTCTCGATCTGGTCCCGGTATTTGCGGATGGTGGGATAGGTCCGCTGCTGGGCCTTGGCCATCTTCTCCTGATTGATGCCCTTCAGTCCGTCGGGGTCCTCCGACAGCAGGTAAATGCGGCAGGGGATGGTGTCCACATAGTGCTGCCAGCGGGCCTCCTCATAGTTGTCCAGCTTGGACAGGGTGGTCAGGGTGCGATAGCGGTAGTGGAGCTTTTGCAGGGGCTGATAGCTCCAGTCCACCACCACCTTCTTGGCCCGGCGCTTGTAGCACTCCTCCACCAGCATTTTTACGAACTCCGGCTGGTCCAGGTCGGCGGCGATGAACACCTCCTGCCCGGGCTGCACATTGACGCCGGTCTGGGCGATGAGCTGGGCGTATTTGCGCAAAACGGTTTTTTTCATGGTAGTGATTCCCCCTGTAGTACAAAATAACGGAGATATTATACCATCAGCGGACAATCTTGAAAAGAGGCTTTTGTGAATTTTGTGGAATGGGATGGCAAAACGTCCCCGCGGCATCAGACCGCGGGGACGTTTTGCTATAGGCCGCTGTCAGTATCTCAACAGCCTGCACATCCGCCAGCTGAAGTACAGGAGCGCCAACAGCACCGCGATGCAGCGGTTTCTGATCGACCTGTGTTTCATGGTGGTTCTATAAAAACGCTGTCTTTGATACGATAAGGTACAATAACTTGCGCAAATTGAAAAGAGCAAAAAAGGAGACATAGCTTGCAGGCTCTGGTAGAATGAAGTCACGACACACCATTCTGAAAGGAGACAGCAAACTATGTCCGAGAAAATTGTACAGCTAAACGAGGAAGTAATCAAGGGCCAAATCAAGGAATTAGTTCGAGTTCAAGCGGCATGCGCATTTTTTCGCGGCGCGGCTTTCCAAAAACAGGAAACAGGAAATATCTGCATAGCCGGCCTTTGGCAGGCGGATACTATCTGTGCAACATTTGCATCGACTGGAGGAATTTGATATATGAAAGCTACAGGCATTGTCAGACGTATTGATGACCTGGGGCGGGTGGTCATCCCCAAGGAGATTCGCCGTACCATGCGTATCCGCGAAGGCGACCCGTTGGAGATTTACACCACCCGGGAGGGGGAGGTCATTTTTAAGAAATACTCCCTGATCGGCGGGCTGGAGGATTTTGCAGCACAGTTCTGCGATGTGCTCAACCGCAGCAGCGGCTTTACCGCCGCCGTGACCGACCGGGACGCCATCATCGCCATCACCGGCTCCGGCAAGCGGGAGCTGCTGGGCAAGCCGCTGTCCGACGCCCTGGCTCAGGTCATGGAACAGCGCAGCATTTATCAGTATCAGGGTTCCGGGCGGCCGCTGCCCGTCTCCGACAGCAGCGACCGTTACACGGTGGCTGTGGCGGCGCCTATTCTCTGCGAGGGGGATGTGCTGGGCATGGTGCTGTTTCTGTCGTCGGACGCGCAGATCCCCGGCGAGGGGGAGTACAAGCTGGCCCAAACCGTATCCGCCTTTTTGGGGCGGCATATGGAGACGTAAACAACAATGCCGGAGGCAGCCGCCTCCGGCATTGTTCTTCTTGGTTTACTCGCCCAGCTGATCGCTGACCAGCTGCGTCAGGGATTCCACAGCCTCCTTGGCGTCGGGACCGTCGGCGATAAGGGTGATGGTGGTGCCCTTCACGATGCCCAGGGAAAGAACGCCCAGCAGACTCTTGGCATTCACCCGGCGCTCATCCTTTTCCACCCAGATGCCGCTCTTGAATTCATTGGCCTTCTGGATGAAGTAGGTGGCAGGACGGGCGTGCAGACCCACCTCATTGTTCACGGTAACTTCCTGTGTAAACATTCCATTGCACTCCTTTTATGAAGCATTTTCGAAAAATGCGGGGACATACTTCTCTCACACTATAATATTATACCGAATCGGCGAAAGAAAGCAATGTCCAAAGCTACAAATTCTTTAAGTAAGGTCTGAAAAAATGTTTGACCCTTTTGGCGGAATCCACAAACCGCAGTCGTTATTTCAGCTCAACGATTGTGACTCCGGCCTCGCCTTCGCCATACCGGCCCAGCCGGAAGCTCTTGACGGCCTTGTTCCGCTTGAGCATCTCGTGAACGGCCTTGCGCAGAGCGCCGGTACCCTTGCCATGGATGATGGTCACGGTGCCCAGCTTGGCCATGACGGCGCTGTCGATATAGTTCTCCACCACGCTCTCGGCCTCCAGAGTCTCATAGCCCCGGATGTCCAGCTCCGAGGCGGCCCGGGATTGCAGATTCAGCTTGGCGCTGCCGCCGGAGGCCGGCGCGGCGGGCTTTTTCTTGGGCTGGCCCTCCGGCAGGCGCACCTGCTGGGCCTTGACGGTCATCTTCATCTTTCCGGCCTGCAAAAGCAGGGTGCCGTCGTTGTTGACGGCCAGCACCGATGCGGCCATCTTTACGCCGGGCAGCTCCACCAGGTCCCCCACCTCAATGGGACGGCTGGGAGTATAGACAGGCTCCTGGGGCTGGTCGTGGATGTGCAGGGCGTCCTGGGCCTGGTTCAGGCTGTGCCGCACGGCGGCTTTGGCGTCATTGAGCTCCTGGAAGCTGAGTTGCTTTTGCTGCTGGCGGCGCAGCTGGTCCAGCTGGGCGAAAATTTCGTCCGCCTGGGCCTGGGCCTGACGCACAATGCGCTTGGCCTCGGCCTCGCCCTTGGTGCGGGCGTTGTCCTTGGCTTTTTCCATTTGCTCCCGGAACGTCCGGGCCTTGCGGGCGTCCTCCTCCCGCTGGCGCCACAGGCGGTCGGCCTCGGCCTGGGCCTTCTCCAGCCGCTGGCGCTTTTCCTCCAGCTGGGTCAGCACGTCCTCAAACCGGAGGGAATCACTGTCCATCTGGGCCTGGGCTGCCTGGATGACGGATTCGTCCAGCCCCAGCCGCCGGGAGATGGCAAAGGCATTGGATTTGCCGGGAATGCCGATCAGCAGCCGATAGGTGGGCCGCAGCGTCTGCACGTCGAACTCGCAGCTGGCATTTTCCACCCCGGCGGTGGTCATGGCGAAGGTTTTCAGCTCGGCATAGTGGGTGGTGGCGGCAATCAGGGCTCCCTGGCTGCGGGCACTTTCAATGATGGCAATGGCCAGGGCTGCGCCCTCCACCGGGTCCGTACCGGCGCCCAGCTCATCGAACAGCAGCAGGCTCTTGTCGTCCACCTCCCGCAGGATCTGCACAATGTTGGACATATGGGCGGAGAAGGTGGACAGGCTCTGCTCAATGCTTTGCTCGTCGCCCACATCCGCCAGCACCCGGTGGAATACACGCACGGCGCTGCCGCTGTCGGCAGGGATATGCAGGCCACACTGGGCCATCAGACACAGAAGGCCGATGGTTTTCAGGGTAACGGTCTTGCCGCCGGTGTTGGGGCCGGTGATGACCAGGGTGTCGAACTGCTCACCCAGCTCCACGGTGATGGGCACTGCCTTGGCCTGGTCCAGCAGCGGGTGCCGGGCCCGGCGCAGGGCCACGCCGCCCCGGCGGCGGACCTCCGGACGGCTGGCGTTGAGCTGATAGCTCAGCTGCGCCCGGGCAAAGATCACGTCCAGGTGCACCAGAATGTCATAGTCCCACAGAATATTCTCCATGGACCCGGCGCAGGCGGCGGACAGCTGCCGCAGGATGCGGTCGATCTCCTTTTTCTCCCGGGCCTCCAGCTCCTTGAGCTCGTTGTTGGCCTGCACCACGCCCATGGGCTCCACAAACAGCGTGGCCCCGGAGGAGGAGACGTCGTGTACCAGGCCGGGCATGCTGCCCTTGCACTCGGCCTTCACCGGCACCACGAACCGGCCGTCCCGCTGGGTGATCAGGGCCTCCTGCAGGACCTTGGCATAGGACGGCGACGAGATGATGCGCTGCAGGATCTGCCGCCCCTTGGAGGCGGCCAGCCGCATTTTCCGGCGGATATCCGCCAGCTCGCTGCTGGCGGTGTCGGCGATGGTCTCCTCGTCCAGAATGGCGGAGCGGATCTGCTCCTCTAAGTATTTATTGGTGTGCAGGGAGGCGAACAGGCGGTCCAGCACCGTCTCCTCCCCCTGGCGCTGGGCATCGTAGTCCGCCACCCGGCGGCTGGCGGTCAGCACCCCGGCGATGTCCAGCAGCTCCCGGGTGTTCAGCATACCGCCGTGATCGGCCCGGGTCAGGGCGGCGGACACATCCTTCACCCCGGAGAAGGACGGGCTGCCGTGGAGCCCCAGCCGCTCCTTGGCGGCGTCGGTCTCGTCCAGAAGCCGCAGCACCTCCTCCGCATCGGTGGAGGGGGTCAGCTTCAGGCATCGGTCCTTGGCGGCCTGGCTGACAGCCTTGGCCGCCAGCTTTTCCAGCACCGCCGGAAGCTCCAGGGTGCGGATGGATTTTTCAAATAATTCACTCATATTTTGTTTCCTCTTGCGGAAGAATGGATTTGTAGTAGTCCAGGGTACGGAAGCTGCGCTCCAGCTGGGCGGTGACATAGGCGTCCGATGCGTGGTCCAGGGCCCGCAGTCCCGGCTGGGGCAGGGCGAAGCTGTACAGCCGCTTTGCGTCGCCGTACAGGATGTATCGCAGGGCCGCCAGCCCCGCCGCCGTCAGCGGCAGGGACAGCCCCCCCTTTTCCCGGCATTTGCCGCAGTGGACCACCCCGTGGACCACGTCCAGCATAGGGTTCTCCGGCTCCGGCGCGCCGCACAGGGCGCAGGCATCGGCCATGGGCTCGTACCCGGCCAGGGCCATGAGCCGGAGCTGGAACGCGGGCTTTACCAGCTGGGGCGGCTTGCGCAGGGCGCTGAGGGCGTACAGGGCGTTTAACAGCAGCGGCAGCACGTCGCCGCCGCAGCCGTCGGCCACTGCCTCCGTCAGCTCGGCAAAATACGCCGCCAGGCTCAGAGCCGTCAGGTCCTGCCGCAGGCCGCCAAACAGCTCGATGGTGTTTGCCGCGTCCAGCATGGTCCACTGGCCCCTTTCATACAGGGTCATCTCGGAATACGCCAGCAGCTGGCAGGCTGCGGCCACGCGGCTGCCCTTGCGCCGGGCGCCCCGGGCGATGACCGCCAGCTTTCCCCGGTCCGGGGTCAGCACGGTGAGAATCTTGTCCGCGTCCCGGGTATCGGTCTCCCGCAGCACCAGGCCGCAGGTCACAAATCGTTCCGGCTGCATCCCGCCGCCTCCTTATACAGCAAATACGCCTCCGGCGCGCCGGTGGCCCAGAACAGGTCCCATCGCCCCTCCATACGTCTCACCTCCACCTATAGTGTGCCGCGGTTTTGCCGCGTCATAAGTGGAAGGTTCTGGCCGGAGTTACTGCTCGTCGTACCCTCTGGCACGGATGAAGTTCACATTATCGCGCCAGTTTTCCTTGACCTTTACCCAGGTTTCCATGTACACCTTGGCGCCCATGAACTTCTCGATGTCCCGGCGGGCCAGGGAGCTGATGCGCTTGAGCATAGCGCCGTGCTTGCCGATGATGATGCCCTTGTGGCTGGCCTTTTCGCAGTAGATGGTCACGTCCAGGTCGACGATGCCGGTGTCCTCCCGCTCGGTGAAGCGGGTGATCTCCACGGCGGTGCCGTGGGGGATCTCCTTTTCCAGGCACAGCAGCATTTTCTCCCGGACGATCTCGGCGCACACCTGAGCGTCGGGCTGGTCGGTGGTCATGCCGTCGGGGAACAGCTGGGGGCCTGCCGTGGCATAGATCTGCAGCTGGGCCATCAGGTCGTCCAAACCGTCGCCGGTGCGGGCGGAGATGGGGATAATGGCGTCAAACCCGGGATACACGGCAATGTAGGCGGCAATAACCTCCAGCAGGTCGTCCTTTTTCTCCACGGTGTCGATCTTGTTGATGCACAGCACACAGGGCAGGCCCTCCTCGGTGATGCGCTGGAGCAGGATCTTCTCCGGCTCCCCCACATGGGCGATGGGCTCCACCAGCAGCAGCGCGGCCTCCACCTGCTGCAGGCTCTCCCGCACCACCTTCACCATGTAGTCCCCCAGCCGGGACCGGGGCTTGTGCAGGCCCGGGGTGTCCAGCAGCACAAACTGGGTATCCTCCCGGTTCACCACGCCGTAGATCCGGTTGCGGGTGGTCTGGGGCTTGTCGGACACGATGGCGATCTTCTCCCCCACCAGGGCGTTGGTGAGGCTGGACTTGCCCACATTGGGCCGCCCGCAGATGGTGATCATAGCGGTTTTTGTGATGTTGTTCATAGGTGATCCTCAACTTTCTTTTGAGCAATTTTATTGTGTCAGGGTAAACTGATAAGTGACGGAGTTTTGCCACCGTTCCTCGTTTGCCAGGTCCTGCCCGATCACCTTGCCGCCCATGCGCTCATAGAAGCTGCGGGCGTTAAGATTCTCCGGGACACAGTGGCAGACAAAGGAGGCGGCATGGTGCGCTCTGCAATACGCTTTCACGAAATCGAACGCTTGCCGGCCGATCCCCTGTCTTTGGTATTCGGCGGAAATATACAGGGATTGCAGGGTGATTACATCGGCTTCGTTTATCGTCAGGTAGCCGATGTCCTGCCGGTTCTTTCGGACCAAGTACACAGAATACGCCGGATGATGGACCCTCAGCAGCTCCATTTCCCTGTGCCAGTCCCAGTCAAAGTTATCTATCATGCTGTCGGGGTAGATGCCTCGGTATGTGGTGTCCCAGATTCTTTGCCGCAGGGCGATAATGGACGGCACATCCTCTTCGGATGCCTCAATAAACAGCTTTTCCTCGGCCATGCTATCACATCTCCTTCCGGGATTTTTACTCAATTTCCACACTCCGGGGCCGGCACACTCTCCGCTGCCCGATTGCGGACAGCGAACAGGAACACCGGGCGGAGCAGGCCCAGGGATAAAACGGTGAACACGGTCAGGACGTCCCCATATTTACCGGCGCGGCTTTTATAGATCCGGTGGGCGATCAGGGTGTCCAGGATAAAGACTGCCAACAGGGCCATCAGCAGGAGGATGAACCAAAGGGTATTCAGCTCCCGGCAGACGTAGAAATAGACGCAAAGGCAGACGGACAGAAGCGTCAGAAGGGCCGACACGGCGCCCATGACCCGCCGGTCTGCCAGCTTTCCCAGCAGATACTTGCTGTAAAAGGGAATCCAGGCAGGGAATGTATGTGCGTCGCCCGCTTTTTTGCGCATGCAGGCGATGGAAAAGCCTTCCAGCACATAGCTGGCCATGATATACGCCGCCGCGGCGGCAAGCACGGCGATGAAGAACAGGAAAATCGCCGATAATATACCCGAAACAATCAGAACGCCGAATCCGGCCATATGCGATACCTCCTATTTTACCCCAGCCGGTCGCCGTTTTCCACAGGCTTGTCCGGGGTGATGAGCACCACGCCGCCCTGGGAGTAGGTGCCCAGCACCAGCACCTGGGAGAAGAAGTCGGCGATCTGACGGGGCGGGAAATTCACCACCGCCAGCACCTGCTTGCCCACCAGGTCCTCCGGGGCATACTGCTGGGTGATCTGCGCGCTGGAGCGCTTTTGCCCCAGCTCCGGGCCCAGGTCCACCAGCAGCTGATAGGCGGGCCTGCGTGCCTTTTCAAAGGGCCGGGCCTCCACAATGGTGCCTACCCGGATATCCAGCTTCATGAAATCGTCAAACGTGGCCTGTTCCATATGAGCGCCTCCTGTTATCAATCGCTGTCCAGCTTCAGGACCGCCATGAAGGCCTCGGTGGGGACCTGGACGGTGCCCAGGTTCCGCATCTTCTTCTTGCCCTCCTTCTGCTTTTCCAGCAGCTTCTTCTTGCGGGTAATGTCGCCGCCGTAGCACTTGGCCAGCACGTCCTTGCGCATGGCCTTCACTGTCTCCCGGGCGATGATCCGTCCGCCGATAGCCGCCTGGATGGGCACCTCAAACAGCTGGCGGGGAATGTTGTCCTTGAGCTTTTCACACAGGCGGCGGGCCCGGGGATAGGCCTTGTCCTTGTGGGCGATGAAGCTCAGGGCGTCCACGCCGTCGCCGTTGAGCAGCAGATCCACCTTCACCAGCTCACTGGGCCGGTAGCCGGAGAGCTCATAGTCCAGGGAGGCATAGCCCTTGGTGTTGGCCTTCAGCGTGTCGAAAAAGTCATAGATGATCTCGTTGAGGGGCATCTGATAGTGAAGCTCTACCAGATGGGTGTCCAGATACTGCATATCCTTGAACTCGCCCCGGCGGTCCTGGCACATGGGCATGATGTTGCCCACATACTCGTTGGGGCTGATAATGGACACCTTCACATACGGCTCCTCCGCGTGCTCGATAACCGTGGGGTCCGGATAGTTGTGGGGGTTGTCCACCTTCACCATGGTGCCGTCGGATTTGTATACATGATAGATGACGCTGGGCAGGGTGGTCACCAGGTCCAGGTTGAACTCCCGTTCCAGCCGCTCCTGGATGATCTCCATGTGGAGCATGCCCAAAAAGCCGCACCGGAAGCCGAAGCCCAGGGCCACGGAGCTCTCCGGCTCGAAGGTCAGGGAGGCGTCATTGAGCTGGAGCTTTTCCAGGGCGTCCCGCAGGTCGGGATATTTGCTGCCGTCCTCGGTGTAAATGCCGCAGTAGACCATGGACTGGGCGGGCCGGTAGCCGGGCAGAGGCTGGGCGGCGGGGTTCTCCGCGTCGGTGATGGTGTCGCCCACCTGGGTGTCCTTCACGTTCTTGATGGAGGCGGTGAAATAGCCCACCTCGCCGGCCTGGAGGGCGTCCGTGGGCTCGTTGCCCAGGGGCTTCAGGTAGCCGCACTCCAGAATGGTATACTGGGCTCCGGTGGCCATCATGCGCACCGTCTGGCCCCGGCGGATGGTGCCCTGCTTGATGCGGAACAGCACCACCACGCCTACATAGGGGTCGTACTGGCTGTCGAAGATCAGCGCCTGAAGGGGGGCGTTGGGGTCGCCGTCGGGGGCGGGCACATTGCGGACCACGTCCTCCAGCACCGCCTCCACGTTAAGTCCCAGCTTGGCGGAGATCTCCGGCGCGTCCATGGCGGGCAGGCCGATGATGTCCTCCACCTCCTGCTTGGCTTTCATGGGATCGGCGGCAGGCAGATCGATCTTGTTGAATACGGGCAGGATCTCCAGCTCGTGCTCCATGGCCAGATAGGTGTTGGCCAGGGTCTGGGCCTCCACCCCCTGAGTGGCGTCCACCACCAGCACAGCGCCCTCGCAGGCGGCCAGGGACCGGGAGACCTCATAGTTGAAGTCCACATGGCCCGGGGTATCGATCAGGTTCAGAGCATAAATTTCGCCGTCCTGAGCCTTGTAAAAAAGATGGACGGCACGGGACTTGATGGTGATGCCCCGCTCCCGTTCCAGGTCCATATTGTCCAGGATCTGGTTTTCCATCTCCCGCTGAGGCACGGCGTCGCACAGCTCCAGCAGTCGGTCCGCCAGCGTGGACTTGCCATGGTCGATGTGGGCGATAATGGAAAAGTTGCGGATATGGGATTGTTCAAACATTTGCGTTCCTCCTGTAGGTAAGTCCACGCTGACGCGCCAAGTGGCGCGTAACAAGCGTTTTGCGCAGCAAAACCTTGCCGCAGGCGGAATTCATTTCCGCCGAAGGACATTAAATGAAAAGGGCTCCCGGTTTGCCGTCAGGCAAACTGGGAATGGGACTTGCCGTGGTCGATGTGGGCGATGATGGAAAAGTTGCGAATATGGGATTGTTCAAACATTTGCGTTCCTCCTGTAGGTAAGTCCACGCTGACGCGCCAAGTGGCGCGTAACAAGCGTTTTGCGCAGCAAAACCTTGCCGCAGGCGGAA
>FR884114.1:0-84284 GCA_000435975.1 Oscillibacter sp. CAG:241
CGGAGTTCTCTGTCCAATATGTTTGACAAACCTACATGGGCCCCGCAAATGGCGGCGCGGTGCTTGCCGCAAAAGTCCGGGACGCCTTGCACAGCAAGGCCCCCGCTTTGGACGGGGGCCTTATTCTGCATGAAAATCCTTTTCATTTGTCTGGGTATGCGGTATAATATACCCACTATGTATCCTGGAGGTGCCGCATATGGAGAAGACCCGCCGCGAGATCATGGACCGGGTATATCTCACCTATCTGCCTGCCAAAAAGTTCAAAACCGGCTGCCTTTCCGCGCAGTTCATCACGCCCCTGCGCCGGGAGACGGCGTCCTGCGGCGCGCTGCTGCCGCTGGTGCTCCAGCGGGGCACCATGCGCTGTCCGGATATCCAGCAGCTGTCCGCCGCCATGGACCAGCTCTACGGCGCGCAGATCAACCCCACCATCCGCAAAAGGGCGGAGTGCCAGTGCATCGGCTTTGTGGCCTCGGTAATGGACGACAGCTTCGCCCCCCGGGGAGAAAAGCTGCTGGAGCCCACCGCCGCCCTGCTGGGAGAGCTGCTGCTGGACCCCGTCACCCGTAACGGCCGGTATCTGCCGGAGTATGTGGACAGTGAGCGGGCCAACCTGCTGGACAGCATCCGTTCCGTCCGCAACGACAAGCGGGACTGGGCGGACCTGCGCCTTTTGCAGGAGATGTGCCGGGACGAGCCCTACGGCGTCAGCCGCCTGGGAGACGAGACTGCCGCCGCGGCCATCAACAACCAGAAGCTCCATGTCTACAGCCAGGGAATGATGTCCGCCTCCCGGCTGGAGCTGTTCTACTGCGGCAGCGCTCCCATCACCCGGGTGGAGGACGCCCTGCTGGAGGCCTTCGCCGCCCTGCCCCGGGGCGCGGCCCGGGACCCACAGCCGCCCCGCCGGGTGGACGCCCCGGCCCAGCCCCGTGTCATCCGCGAGACCATGGATGTGACCCAGGGAAAGCTCTCCATGGGCTTCCGCTGCGCCACCGACGATGTGCCCGCCATGCTCCTGGCCAATCTTCTGTTCGGCGGCACCAGCAATTCCAAGCTGTTTCTCAACGTCCGGGAAAAGCTCTCCCTGTGCTACTACGCCTCCAGCAATTATGTCCGCTCCAAGGGCATCCTGACGGTGTCCTCCGGCATTGAAAGCGCCGACTATCAGCGGGCCCTGGACGAAATTCTGCACCAATTGCAGGAGGTCCGGGACGGGCACTGGGAGCCCTGGGAGCTGGAGGGCGCCCGCAGCACCATGCGCAGCGCCCTGGCCTCCCTGCCGGATTCTCAGGGCGCCCTGGAGAATTATTGCCTGGGGCAGGCCGCCACCGGCCAGAGCGAGGATCCGGAAACCATGCAGCGCCTGCTGGATCAGGTGACGCCGGAGCGCATTCAGGCCGCCGCCCAGAGCGTGACCCTGGACACCGTATACTTCCTGCACGGAAAGGAGGACGCCTGATGAAAACCACCGTATATCCCCGCATCGGGGAAAAGGTCCTGTGGGAGACTCTGCCCAACGGCCTGCCTGTGTGCGTGGTGCCCAAGCCCGGCTATGCCCGGAGGTTTGCCTTCTTCACCACCCGCTACGGCGGCATGGACATGCGTTTCCGGCTGGACGGCCGGTGGCTGGACACCCCCGCCGGCATCGCCCACTATCTGGAGCACAAGATGTTCGACACGGCGGACGGCAGCGCCATGCAGGAGCTGGCCAAGGGCGGGGCCGAGCCCAACGCCTTCACCAGCAACGCCGTCACCGCCTATTATTTCGACTGCACCGAGCATTTTTATGAAAATCTGCGGATCCTGCTGTCCTTCGTGTCCGTGCCGTATTTCACCGACGAGAGCGTGGAAAAGGAACAGGGCATCATCGCCCAGGAGATCGGCATGATCGAGGACAACCCCGAGTGGCAGGTATACCGCCAGATGATGCAGGCCCTGTACCGCCACAGCCCCGTGCGGCAGTCTGTGGCCGGGGCCGTGGAGAGCATCCGCCGGATCACGGCCCAGACCCTGTACGACTGCCACAAGGCGTTTTATACCCCCGCCAACATGTGCCTGGTGGTGGTGGGCGACGTGGACCCGGAGGAGGTTCTCCGGGCCGCCCGGGAGGTTCTGCCCCGGGAGAGTGGCCCCGCCATCCCCCGGGACTATGGCCGGGAGGAGGACCTGACGCCTCTTATGGCCCGCATAGAGGACCGGATGGAGGTGGCCATGCCCACCTTCCTGCTGGGCTTCAAGTGCCCGCCGGTGCCGGAGGGAGAGGAGCGCATGCGCCTGGATATCCTGGGGGACCTGGCCTGCGACGTGCTCATGGGAGAGTCCAGCCCCCTGTTCACCCGGCTGTACAGTCAGGGGCTGATCAACGGCACCTTTGACAGCGCCTATGACCTGCTGCCGGGAGCCGCCTATGTGTTCTGCGGCGGCGACAGCAACGATCCCGAGGCCGTGCAGCAGGCCGTTCTGGATGAAGCCCGCCGGGTGGTCCGGGAGGGGGTGGACCCGGCCTATGTCCAGCGCATCCGCCGGGCCAGCTTCGGCGCATCCATCAAAAGTCTGAACTCCTTCGAGGCCATCGCCTCCACGGCGGCCGAGGGCTGCTTCCAGGGATACGATCCCTTCCGCTTCCCGGAGGTGTACGATTCCATTACCCAGCAGGATCTGCTGGACTTTATCCGGGACAATATCCGGCCGGAGCGCATGGCCCTGTCCATCATCTATCCAAAGGAGTGACGCTATGAACGAGAATTGGAAATTTTCTGATATTCCCTATACCAGCCCGGACGTGGAGGCCCTTCAGACCCGGTACGATGCCCTGACCCGCCGGGCCAGGGCTGCCGCCTGCCCGGAGGACCTGCTGGACGTGGTCCGGCAGCGGGACGCCCTGCAGCAGGAGGTGGCCCTGTGCCAGAGCATTGCCACCATCCGGGCCTTCCACGACGTCACCGACGAATTTTACCAGCGGGAGCTGCAGGAGACCCTGCCCCGGCTGGAGACGCTGGATACCCAGTCCCTGTCCATGGCCATTGCGGAGAGCCCCTACGCTGCGGCGGTGGACGGGACCTTCGGCCCCCAGTTGCGCCGCCTGCTGACGCTGGATCAGCGGCTCCACACCGGCGGCAAGGAGCTGCAGGCCCGCATCTCCCGGCTGACGGCCCAATACCAGCAGCTGACGGCCTCCGCCAGGTACCCGGTCCAGGGGGAGCTGCTCAGCGGCGGTCAGCTGCGCTTTGCACTGGCCAGCACCGACCGGGAGCGCCGCCGGGCCGCCTACGAGGCCCAGCAGCAGACGGCGCTGGAAAACGCCGAAGCCCTGGAGCAGCTGCTGCGGGACCTGGTCCACGCACGAAATCAGCTGGCCCGTGAAAACGGCTTTGACAATTTTGCCGACTACGGCGATCTCTGCATGCAGCGTCTGGGCTATGGCCGGGCGGAGCTGGACGGATTCTGCCGCCAGGTGCAGACCCACATCACCCCCCTGTATCTGCGTCTCCAGGAGGAGCAGCGCCAGCGCCTGGGGGTAGAGGCGCTGCTGCCCTATGACCGGGCGCTGGTGTTCCCGGAGGGCAACGCCGTCCCCGTGGCGGCAGAGGAGCTGCCCAAGGCCGCCCGCCGGATGTATCACGCCTTGAGTCCGGAGGCGGGACATTTCTTCGACGAGATGGTCCGCCACGACCTGCTGGACGTGACCGGCTCTCCCAATAAAATTTCCGGCATGGGCTTCTGCGACATGCTGGGCGCCCCCTACCGGATGCCCTTCATCTTTGCCAACTGCGACGGCACCGCCGGCGACGTCACCGTATACACCCACGAGCTGGGCCACGGGCTCCAGGGGTATCTGTCCATCCGCAGCCAGCCGGTGGCGGACTATGTGGGCCTGAGTCCGGACCTGGCGGAGGTCCACTCCAAGACCATGGAGCTGCTGGCCCAGCCCTACGCCCGGGATTTCTTCGGGAACCACGCTCCCCAGTTCCTGACGGAGCACCGCTATGACTTCATCAAGGAGATGTGCGCCTTCTGCTCTATCCACACCTTTGAGACGTGGCTGTATGAGCATCCGGACGCCTCTCTGGCCCAGTGGGCAGAGGAGTTCGACCGCATTGAGAAGTCCTTCGGCCGGGCCCAGAACAACGAGCCCTGGCGGCAGCAGGTGCTGGCCGGGTGCGACCTGTTTACCAACATGGCCCTGTACATGTCCCCCCGGTATGTGGTAAGCTACGCTCTGTCCATCGTCTGCGCCCAGCAGCTGAAGGCTGCCTATGACGCCGACCCCGCAGACGGTTGGGCCCGGTATCACGCCCTGTGTGCCTCCGGCGGCAGCAAGCTGTATGCCGAGACCCTTTCGGATGCCGGACTGCCCCTGCCCTACGCTCCCGGCGTGGTGGAGAGCCTGGCCCAGGACCTGGCCCGCCAGTTCTGGGGATAAAGCCTCCTCTGCAGCCGCCGGCTGCGGAGGTTCCGGCCCCGGTTGGTAGACGAAAGAGAATAGACCGACGGCGGATGCACAAGGCATCTGCCGTCGGTCCCTTTTTATCGGTTTTTCGGGTGGTCAGAACAAATCAGGGTACAGAGCCGCCACCTGCTGATACCAGCTCTGATATTGGGAAAGGGTACTGCTATCCGGGGAGTATACCTGCCACGTGTCGACTGGGTCGGAGGCGGTGAGGGGTTGGTCCGTCAGGGGGTACTTGCCCAGCTCCAGCTCGGTGGGGTAGTACATGCCCGCGTAGTCGGAGCCGCTGGGGTAGGCGGTGAGGAACAGCAGGTAGGGCCGTCCCTTTTCCATGGGCAGATAGCCGCCCTGGGTCCACAGGGCGTCATCCAGGGTATAGCACTCCTCGGTGATGACCAGCTGCTCCGGGGCCTGGCCCTTCAGCACCTGGGATACTCTGCCGGTGGTCCGGGTATAGCCGGAGGAGACGTTGCCGTCGCTGTAGCGGGAAAGGACGTTTTCCTGAGTTTCCGGGGTGAATACCACGATCAGACCGCTGACATCCTGCAATTGGGACACCGTTGCCGCCTGGGTCAGACGGTCAGCGGATATCTGGTACACAGTTTCCCGCTGTCCGCAGGCAGTCAGCAGAAGCAGGAACAGCAGCAGACAGAGAAAAACCAGTCGTCTTGTGCGTTTCATGGAAAGCCTCCTTTATGATTTGATAATAGAATTATATCATATATGGGGGGAAAACGCAAGGGAAATGTACTCGACCTACAGGGTAGTCTCGAATTGCTCCAGGCCCTGGCCCAGCAGCCGGGCGGCCCGGTCCCCCTCTCCGGCGGCGATGAGGTCCGTAAACCGGGCCAGAGTGCGCAGACTCTCCTCCCGGCCCACGGAGCGGATGTAGCCGGACCAGAACTCCAGATTAACCTTCTTAAAGGCGTTGAACAGCAGGGGCGTGATGGTGTTGCCGCCCAGGAACACCA
This sequence comes from Oscillibacter sp. CAG:241, assembly GCA_000435975.1. Taxonomy (GTDB): domain Bacteria; phylum Bacillota; class Clostridia; order Oscillospirales; family Oscillospiraceae; genus Vescimonas. The sequence continues at coordinate 5,428 of FR884114.1, forward strand.
CACCCCGGTGATACCGGAATAGGGCCTCCGGCAGCTCCTCCTCCGGAGCCGTCTGGGCCTGGCGCAGCAGCTCCCGCAGCGCCTCCAAGTCCCCGGGGGTGTGACCGGCAGCCAGATCCCGCAGGGCCGGAGCCTCCAGATAATACCGCAGACGCAGGATGCTGCGGGCGGTTTTCTCGTCCGGCAGGCCGCCGTGATAATCCATAATGGCCGTCAGTGTTTCCAGGCTGCCGGTCTGGGCATAGTCCGCCACGGTGACGCCCCGGCGGGAGGCGATGTCCAGAAAGCCCAGGCGGTGCAGCTCCCGCAGGCCCTCATGGACCACGGTCTTGCTGATGTGCATGGTGTCGGCCAGCTCCCGCTCCGTGGGCAGCCGGTCCCCGGGCTTCAGCTGCCCGGACAGAATAGCCCCCTCCAGCTGCTGAATGAACAACTCCCGGATGGACGGGGCCACAATGGGGCGGAAATCCATGGCATATCCTCCTTCTGGTCCGACCAGGACCATAAAATAGAATATCATAACTTTAGAGAAACAGTCAATAGCTTTTTGCGGCAGAAGTTGCTATTATAATAGTGAGTTGGTATCGAAAAAACCGCCCGTTGGGCGGAAATGAAGGAGATTTGACATGGGAAAGAACATCAACGGCGATCGTCCCACCGCGTTCCCCCTGGAGCAGGAGAAGCTGCCCTTTACCATCCCTGTGGTGGACGAGCCCCGGCCCAAGATTGCGAAGCTGGTGGCCATGATCACCGACCGGGTGCCCGCCAAGCTCAAGGGCGTCAAGGGCAACGATCCGGAATACTGGGGCCTGGCGGACCTGGTCACCGACGAAATGGCGGACGTGGCCCTGAAGATGGGCGTCCGCAAGCCCAAGACCATTGGGCAGCTGATGAAGCTGACCAAGCTGGAGCGGGAGCCTCTGCAGAAGCTGCTGGACGACATGGCCTGGGTGGGCCTGATCGAATACAACTGGGAGAATCTGGACGGGAAGAACCCCAACCACGAAAAGCGGTATGTCCTGCCCCAGTTCGTCCCCGGCAGCGCGGAGTTTTTCAACATGCGGCGCAGCCAGATGGACGAGCATCCCCAGGTGGCGGCCTTCTTTGAGCGGATGACCTTCCTGCCCCTGGAGAAGATCACCCCCATGGTGCCTCCCGGAGGGGCCGGCATCGGCATGCACGTGATCCCCGTGGAAAAGGCCATCGAGACGGAAAACGAGGCCGTGGGCCTGGAAAAAATCTCCTATTGGCTGCACAAGTACGAGGGCAAGTACGCCAAGAGCATGTGCTCCTGCCGGGCCAGCCGCCAGTATCTGAACGAGGGCTGCGGCGACGACCCGGAGAGCTGGTGCATCGCCGTGGGCGATATGGCCACCTATATTGTGGAGACGGGCCGCGGGGAATACATCACCTATGACGAGGCCATGGCCATCTTCAAGAAGGCAGAGGACAACGGCTTTGTCCACCAGATCACCAACATCGACGGCGAGCAGAAGATCTTCGGCATCTGCAACTGCAACGTCAACGTCTGCAATGCCCTGCGCACCAGCCAGCTGTTCAACACTCCCAACATGTCCCGCAGCGCCTATGTGGCCCGGGTGGAAACGGACCAGTGCGTGGCCTGCGGCCGGTGCGTGGAATACTGTCCCGCCGGTGCGGTGAAGCTGGGCCAGAAGCTGTGCACCAAGGACGGCCCCGTGGAGTATCCCCGGCAGGAGCTGCCGGATGCGGTGAAGTGGGGCCCCGACAAGTGGTCCATCGACTACCGGGACAAGAACCGCATCAACTGCTACGACACCGGCACCGCCCCCTGCAAGACCGCCTGCCCCGCCCACATCGCCGTGCAGGGCTATCTGAAGCTGGCGGCCCAGGGCAAGTACCGGGAGGCGCTGCAGCTGATCAAGCGGGAGAATCCCTTCCCCGCCGTGTGCGGCCGCATCTGCAACCGCCGGTGCGAGGATGCCTGCACCCGGGGCACCGTGGACCAGGCCGTGGCCATCGACGAGGTGAAGCGGTTCATTGCCCAGCAGGACCTGGACGCCGCCACCCGGTTCGTGCCGGAGAAGGTGATCCCCAAGGTAGACGGCGAGTTCGATCAGCAGATCGCTATCATCGGCGGCGGCCCTGCGGGCCTGTCCTGCGCCTATTACCTGGCGGAGAAGGGCTACCGCCCCACCGTGTTTGAAAAGGAGCAGCGTCTGGGCGGCATGCTGGAGAACGGCCTGCCCAGCTTCCGGCTGGAGAAGGACGTGGTCCAGGCGGAGATCGACGTGCTGCGGGAGATGGGCGTTCAGTTCCGCTGCGGCGTGGAGGTGGGCAAGGATGTGACCATTGCCCAGCTGCGCCAGGAGGGCTTCCGGGGCTTCTATGTGGCCGTGGGCCTGCAGTCCGGCGGCAAGCTGGATATCCCCGGCGGTGACGCTCAGGGCGTTATGGCCGGTATCGACTTCATGCGCCAGGTAAACGGCGGCCAGTGCAGCAAGCTGGCGGGCCCCGTGGTGGTCATCGGCGGCGGCAACATCGCGGCGGACGTGGCCCGGACGGCGGTGCGCTGCGGCGCGGAGTCCGTGGACCTGTACTGCCTGGAGAGCTATGATGAAATGCCCATGGGCGCGGAGGACCGGGGCGAGTGCCAGCGCGACGGCGTGACCATCCACGCCGGATGGGGCCAGACGGAGGTGGTGACCCGGGACGGTCATGCCGCCGGGATTCGCTTCCGCAAGTGCCTGCGGGTGAAGGACGACCAGGGGCGCTTCGCACCGGTGTTCGACGATAACGATGCCTGCGAGGCGGCCTGTGCCACGGTGCTGTACTGCATCGGTCAGAAGGTGGATTGGCGGCAGCTGCTGACGGGCACCGCCGTGACCTTCAACCCCAACGGCACCGCCCAGGTGGACCCGGTAACGTATCAGACGGCGGAGCCCGACATTTTCGCCGGAGGCGATGCCGTCACCGGTCAGAAGTTCGCCATCGACGCCATCGCCGCCGGCAAGGAGGGCGCCATTTCCCTGCACCGGTTCGTGCAGAAGGCAACCCTGACCATCGGCCGCAACCGCCGCCGGTTTGTGGAGCTGGACAAGGAGAACGCCCTGATCCCCGTGGGCTTCGACAACACGCCCCGCCAGCGGATCGGGTACAACGAGGCCCTGCGCCGGACCTTCCGGGACGAGCGGGTGGCCTTCACCGCCGAACAGGTGCAGAAGGAGACGGCTCGCTGCCTCAGCTGCGGCGCCTCCGTGGTGGACCCCAACAAGTGCATCGGCTGCGGTGTGTGCACCACCAAGTGCGCCTTTGACGCCATTCACCTGCACCGGGAGCGGCCGGAGTGCACCAACATGATCCCCTCCGAGGATAAGATGAAGGCCATCCTGCCCTACATGGTGAAGCGGCAGATCAAGATCCGGAAGGCCGGGAAGAAATAATGCACGAGCTGGGCATCGTTTTTCATGTGATCCGGGCCGTGGAGGACATTGGGCGGCAGCAGCAGCTCACCGATGTGGCGTCGGTGACGCTGGAGCTGGGCCAGGTGTCCGGTGTGGTGCCCCATGAGCTGGAGAGCTGCTGGAAATGGGCTGTGGCCCGGACGGAGCTGATGCCCCGGGCACAGCTGCGGTTCGAGACGGTCCACGCCATCACTCACTGCGATGGCTGCGGCCGGGACTATGACACCGTACCCCAAGGCCGGATGTGTCCCTTCTGCGGCAGCGAGGACACCTGGCTGGTTCAGGGAAATGAAGTGAATATCAAAGAGATTGAGGCGCAGTAGCCTGTGTCCGCCCCCGTTTGCCATTGACAAGCGGGGGCGGACGGCGTATAATGACAATATATATTGAATGCATTGAGAGATTGAGTCATGCAAAGGGCCGCCCGGGAGACCGGGCGGGCTTTGGCGTGGCTCTTTTTTCGCGGAAAGGAGCACTTTGTATGCAGGATGTGGTCATCATCGGCGGCGGCGCAGTGGGCTGCGCCGTGGCCCGGGAGCTGAGCCGCTGGCAGCTGGACGTGTGCCTGGTGGAGCAGGGAGAGGACGTATGCGTGGGCACCAGCAAGGCCAATTCCGCCATCGTTCACGCCGGGTTCGACGCTCCGGCGGGGAGTCTGAAGGCCCGGTTCAACGTGGAGGGCAGCCGCCGGATGGAGGCGCTGTCCCGGAAGCTGGACTTCCCTTATCGCCGGAACGGGGCCCTGGTGCTATGCTTTGAGGAGGCGGGCCTGCCCCATCTGGAGGAGCTTCTGCACCGGGGACAGGTCAACGGCGTGGAGGGCCTGGAGATCGTCCGGGGAGAGCAGCTTCGTGCGCTGGAGCCTGCCCTGTCGGAGAAGGCCGTTGCCGCCCTGTACGCCCCCAGCAGCGCCATCATCTGTCCCTTCGGCATGACCATCGCCCTGGCGGAGAACGCCGCTCACAACGGCGTGACCTTCCGCTTCGACACCCGGGTGGAGCACATCCGCCGGACTCAGTCGGGCTATACCCTGGAAACCAACCGGGGGACCATGGAGACCCGGGCCGTAATCAGCGCCGCCGGTGTGTGGGGCGATGTGCTCCATAACCAGGTGTGCAGCGATACCGCCCGCATCGTGCCCCGCCGGGGTGAATACTGCCTGCTGGACAAGAAGGACGGCGGCCTGGTGCAGCGCACCGTGTTCCAGCTGCCGGGCCCCATGGGCAAGGGCGTGCTGGTAACGCCCACGGTCCATGGCAACCTGTTGGTGGGCCCCACCGCCGCAGATCAGGAGCAGCGGGACCTGACCGCCACCACGGCGGAGGGACTGGCCTTTGCCCAGGATATGGCCCGCAAGAGCGTGCCGGGTCTGCCGCTGCGGGACGTGATCACCAGCTTTGCCGGGCTGCGGGCCCATCTGGCGGAGGGGGACGACGATTTCCGCGTGGGGCAGCCTGTCCCCGGCTATTTCGAGGCCCTGGGCATCGAGTCCCCGGGGCTGTCCTCCGCTCCGGCCATCGGCGCATACCTGGCAGAGCAGGCGGCGGCGTATCTGAATGCGCGGCAGAAGCAGAACTTCGACCCCGTGCGGCGGGACATCGTCCACCTGCGGGAGCTGCCCTTTGCCCGGCGGCAGCGCCTGGCAGAGGAGAACCCCGCTTACTGCAACATCGTGTGCCGCTGCGAGGGCATCAGCGAGGGGGAGATCGTGGACGCCATCCACCGGGTCCCCGGGGCCCAGTCCCTGGATGGGGTGAAGCGCCGGGTGCGGGCCGGTATGGGCCGGTGCCAGGGAGGCTTCTGCACGCCTCGGGTCATGGAGATCCTGGCCCGGGAGCTGGGGATACCCCAGACGGAGCTGACGAAAAACGGCGGCACATCCCGGCTGCTGACCGGCCGGACCAAGGAGGAAGCATGATGAAACACGTACAGCTTGCCATTATCGGCGGAGGCCCTGCGGGCCTGGCCGCCGCCATCGCCGCCCGGAGGGCCGGGGTGCAGGATCTGCTGATCCTCGAGCGGGACCGGGAGCTGGGCGGTATTCTGAACCAGTGCATCCACGCGGGCTTCGGCCTGCACACCTTTTCCCAGGAGCTTACCGGGCCGGAATACGCCCGGCGGTTCGCGGACCAGGTCCGGGAGCTGGAGATTCCGTATCTGCTGAACACCATGGTGCTGGACCTGTCCCGGGACCGGGTGCTGACGGTGACGGGCCGGGAAACGGGACTCATGCAGATCAGCGCCGATGCGGTGATTCTGGCCATGGGCTGCCGGGAGCGGCCCCGGGGCGCGCTGAACATCCCCGGCTGCCGCCCGGCGGGCATTTACTCCGCCGGTACCGCCCAGCGGCTGGTGAATATGGAGGGGCTGATGCCCGGCCGGGACGTGGTGATCCTGGGCAGCGGCGACATCGGCCTGATTATGGCCCGGCGCATGACCCTGGAGGGGGCCAAAGTCCACGCAGTGGCGGAGGTCATGCCCTATTCCGGCGGCCTGAAGCGGAACATCGTCCAGTGCCTGGAGGATTTCGATATTCCCCTGTACCTGTCCACCACGGTGGTGGATATTCACGGACAGGAACGGCTGGAGGGTGTGACCCTGGCCCGGGTGGACGAAAACCGCCGCCCCATCCCCGGCACGGAGCGGGACATCCCCTGCGACACCCTGCTGCTGTCCGTGGGTCTGCTGCCGGAAAACGAGCTGAGTCAGCAGGCAGGCGTCCGGCTGGACGCCGTTACCGGCGGCCCGGAGGTTGGGGACGATCTGTCCACCTCTATCCCCGGTGTGTTTGCCTGCGGCAACGTGCTGCACGTTCACGATTTGGTGGACTTTGTGTCCCAGGAGGCGGCACGGGCAGGAGAAAACGCTGCCCGGTACCTGCTGGAGCAGCGGCGGGAGCGGCAAACCGTCCGCCTGACCGGGAAAAACGGCGTGCGGTATACAGTGCCGCAGTATCTGGACCCGGAGGGGATGGAGGAGTCCGTCACCGTCCGGTTCCGGGTGGGGAAGCCGTATCAGAACGCCGACCTGGCGGTCTACGCCGACGGAGCGCTGCTGCGCCGGGTGCATAAGCGCATCCTGACCCCCGGCGAGATGGAGCAGCTGACCCTGCGGCGGGCAGACCTGCCCCGGGAGTTGGCGGAGATCACCATTCAGGTGGAGGAGGTGGCAAAATGAGCATCCGCGAGCTGACGTGTATCGGCTGCCCTATGGGCTGCCAGCTGACCGCCGTTATGGACGGCAGCCAGGTGACGGAGGTCACCGGCAACACCTGTCCCCGGGGGGACGCCTACGCCCGGAAGGAGTGTACCCATCCGGCCCGCACCGTTACCGGCACCGTCCGGGTCACCGGCGGCCTGCTGCCGGTGGTGTCTGTCCGCACCCGGGGAGACGTACCCAAGGAAAGGGTGCTGGATGTGGCCCGGGCGCTGTGCCGGGTGCATCTCACGGCCCCGGTACACGCCGGGGACGTGGTGATCCCCAACGTGCTGGGCACCGGCGTGGACGTGGTGGCCACCCGGTCCGTGTAATCGTATAGGAAAAGAGCATCCGCAGGGGCCTGCGGATGCTTTTTTTAGCCCGGTACAGGGTCTGCTGCTTGGGGGAAATGCCCCCGGGAAAATCACCGGTTGACAGAGATGCCGGGAACAGTATATAATAACTTGAATCATAAATCCCTGTAAAAATGATTGTTTTCACCACGAAAACTGATATTTCATATTAGCAAATAAGGAGGCTATACATGGATATTTTTGAAAAATGCAGCGCCCCCTCTCTGGCCAAGGAACTGAAGGAGGCGGGAGTATATCCCTATTTCCACGCATTGCAGTCCCGGCAGGACGTGGAGGTGCAGATGGAGGGCAAGCGCCGCATTATGCTGGGCTCCAATAACTATCTGGGCCTGACCATCGCGCCGGATGTGGTGGAGGCAGGCATTCACGCCCTGGAGCGGTACGGCACCGGGTGCAGCGGCTCCCGGTTCTTAAACGGCACCCTGGAGATGCACCTGGAGCTGGAGGCAGAGCTGGGGAAGTTTCTGCGCAAGCCCGGCATCGTCACCTTCGGCACCGGGTTCCAGGCCAATGTGGGCATTATCAGCGCCCTGGTGGACCGGCACGACTATGTGATCTGCGACCGGGAGAACCACGCGTCCATCTACGCCGGCTGCCAGCTGAGCTACGGCAAGATGCTGCGCTACCGCCACAGCGACATGGCCGAGCTGGAGAAGATGCTGCAGCGTGTGCCGGAGAAGAACGGCGCGCTGATCGTCACCGACGGCGTGTTCTCCATGGGCGGCGACATCGCCAGGCTGCCTGAGATCTGCGCTCTGGCCAAGAAGTATGGGGCCCGGGTCATGGTGGACGACGCCCACGGGCTGGGCGTTCTGGGCGAGGGCGGCCGTGGCACGGCCAGCTACTTTGGCCTGGAGGACCAGGTGGACGTGTATATGGGCACGTTTTCCAAGTCTCTGGCATCTCTGGGCGGCTACATGGCGGCATCGGAGGAGGTGGCGGACTATGTGCGCCACGTTTCTCGTCCCTTCATCTTCTCGGCGTCCATTCCGCCGGCCAACTGCGCCACGGCCCTGGCAGCCCTGCGGCACCTGGAGGCCCACCCGGAGCTGCCGGAACGGCTGCGTGCGCTGAGCCTGTATGCCCGGAGGGGCATGACGGACCGGGGGCTGAAGATCCGGGAGTCTGCTCTGACGGCGCCCACGCCCATCATCCCCATCTATACCTATGAGACATACCACACCCTGGAGGTGGCCCGGGACATTTATGACCGGGGCGTGTATGTGAACCCCACGCTGCCCCCGGCCACGCCGGAGGGGGAAGCCCTGCTGCGGACCAGCTATATGGCCACCCATACCGAGGCCCTGCTGGATGAGGCCATGGACATCATGGCGGACGTGCTGGTGAAGGACCATGAGTGAGATTGCGGTTATCACCGGAGGCACCTCCGGCATCGGAAAGGCTACGGCCCTGTGCCTGCGGGATGCGGGCTATGATGTGTATGAACTCAGCCGCCGGGAGCAGGGAGTGGAGGGCCTGCACCACATCCGCTGCGACATTACCGACGAGGACCAGGTCCGCGCCGCCGTGGCGGAGATCATCGGCCAGGCCGGCCGCATCGATGTGCTCATCAACAACGCAGGCTTCGGCATCTCCGGAGCGGTGGAGTTTACGGACACGGCGGAGGCCCAGCGGCTGCTGGACGTGAATTTCTTCGGCATGGTGCGGATGAACAAGGCCGTCATCCCCCACATGCGCCAGGCGGGCCGGGGCCGCATCGTGAACCTGAGCTCTGTGGCGGCGCCCTGCCCCATTCCGTTCCAGGCGTACTATTCCGCCGGCAAGGCGGCGGTGAACGCGTATACCATGGCCCTGGCCAACGAGCTGCGGCCCTTTGGCATTACCGTGTGCGCCGTACAGCCCGGAGATATTCACACGGGCTTTACCGCCGCCCGGGTGAAAACCATGGCCGGAGACGACGTGTATCAGGGCCGCATCGACCGGTCCGTCCAGAGGATGGAGCACGACGAGCAGACGGGTATGGACCCGGCCAAGGCCGGAGCGTTTATCGCCCGGGTGGCCATGAAGCGGCGGCCCAAGCCCATCTATACCATACGGCTGGACTATCAGTTCTTTGTATTCCTGACCCGCATTCTGCCGGGACGGACGCTGAACTGGCTTATTGGCTTGCTGTACGCCAGGTGAGCGTGCCGGAGAGAAATACACAGATACCCCCTGGACCCGGTCTTACCGGGCCCAGGGGGGTATTTTGCGGGGTCCGACGGTCTGCACCATCCAATATGTATCGTAGTCCTACGCCCCCGTTTCGGGGGAGGCAAATTTTTCTTGCATTTGTCCACAAAATAAGGTATAATAATCGAGCTGTATGCCGGTGTGATGGAATGGTAGACGTAGCGGATTCAAAATCCGCCGGGGGTGACTCCGTGTGGGTTCGAGTCCCACCACCGGCACCATATCGAGTGGTCATAAGGGATTTCACTTATGGCCGCTCGATTTTTTCTGTTCTGTTATAATCTGATGCAGGGGAGCAGCATTTCTGTTACCTCCTTTTTGCGCAAAAAGCGGCTGCCGGTGCCTCCTGTGCATCGGCAGCCGCCCGCTGAATGGGGATATTTACTTGATGAGTCCGCTTTCCTTCAGCAGGAGCTCAATATCGGTGCCCTTGACCTTTTTCAGGAGCACCTTGAGCATTTCCCTCTCCTTGAAGGACAGCGGCGCCTGGCTGATAGGCTTCTTGTCGATGGCGTAGTAGCAGGCACGCAGGATCTCACGCACATCGTACTTGCTGCCCCAGACCTCCGGCACGCCGCGGTCGATGTCAAGCAGCGTGTAGACCGACTCCATACCGGTACGCATGGAATACTCGGTGGTGAAGATGGTGTCACGGGGCGTCTCGGCGAACTGACCGATGAAGGCAAAGTTCACGGCGCCGTCGGGCACGACCTTGGGACGGTCAGATTCCTTGCGGGGTTGGAAGAAGGCGTTGATATAGGGCATAAAGCAGGTGGTGGTATTGCAGGCATCGTGGGCCAGCGCATGGATCTTTTCGGTGGGCACGCCGATGTGATACAGCCACTCACGGCAGACCTCCTCGCCGGTGCAGTCCCGCATGGCCTTTTTCACATAGTTGCCCTCTCTGTTGGTATTCAGAGAATACAGCCACACAAGCACCATGTTCTTATCCTGGGACTTGAATTGGGGCTGGCGGTTGATGGTCCAGGAAAGATACCAGTTGTCGGTGCTGTCCTTGACGGTGACAATACCGCCGGTGGTCACCTTGCCGGAGCGGGGATCACGCTTGCAGATGTTCCTAATATGCCGGATGATCTCCTCGTTGGAGGTGGCCACGGTAGCGCTCATCCAGTTGGTGGCGTCCACATCGGAGCAGAAGGCATCGGGGTTGCCGTACTCGCCGTGCTCCGCCTGCGCGGCAATGGCCTTCCACATATCCCAGGACTCACCTGCGCCGTTTTTCACGCCGGACAGGTCGGGGGCATGGGTCTGGTCGCCATAGCAGGAGGTATCGGTGCAGCAGCCGTTGGTGATGAACACCAGATCGTCCTCGATGAGGTCGATGGTCTGCTCCCTGCCGTCCTTGACATACACGATCTGCCGGGCAACCTTCTTGTCGCCCTCAGTTTCGATGATGACATTCCTGACATCCATGCCATACTCGATATGCACACCGTGAGACTCCAGATATTTCACCAGCGGCAGGATCATGCTTTCATACTGATTATACTTGGTGAAGCGCAGGGCGCTGAAATCGGGCAGGCCGTCGATGTGATGGACATAGCGGCACAGATATCGTTTCATCTCCAGAGCACTGGACCAACGCTGGAAAGCGAACATGGTCTGCCAATACAGCCAGAAGTTTGTATTCCAGAAGGAATCGGGCAGAACATCGGATATCTTCTTGTCCTCCAGATCCTTTTCCGGGGTCATAAACAGCTTGGACAGGGCCATGGCGGAGTCCTTGTCCAGCTTGAACTGCTTATCCGTGTGGGCATCCTCACCGCGGTTCACGCTGGCGCGGCACAGAGAATAGTTGGGATCGTGCTTGTTGAGCCAATAATACTCATCCAGAACAGAGATGCCCGGCGTCTCGATGGACGGAACATCACGGAAGGTGTCCCACATGACCTCAAAATGGTTGTCCATCTCACGGCCGCCCCGCATAAAGAAGCCCTTGGTGATGTCCTTGCGGCCGTCGCAGCTGCCGCCTGCCAGGTCCAGCTTTTCTAATACATGGATGTGCTCGCCCTTCAGCGTCTCGGCAAATTGACCGATGAAGGCGAAGTTCACAGCGCCATCGGGCACGACCTTCGGACGGTCAGACTCCTTACGAGGCTGGAAGAAGGAATTGATATACGGCATAAAGCAGGTGGTGGTGTTGCAGGCATCGTGTGCCAGCGCATCGATCTTTTCGGTCGGCATGCCGATGTGGTACAGCCACTCACGGCAGACCTCCTCGCCAGTGCAGTCCCGCATGGCCTTCTTTACATAGTTGCCTTCCTTATTGGTGTTCAGAGAATACAACCACACAAGCACCATGTTCTTATCTTGGGACTTGAACTGCGGCTGGCGGTTAATGGTCCAGGAGAGATACCAGTTGTCGGTGCTGTCCTTGACGGTGACAATGCCGCCGGTGGTTACCTTGCCGGAGCGCGGGTCACGCTTGCAAACATTCATAATGTGCTGAATGATCTCTTCATTGGAAGTGGCGACGGTAGCGCTCATCCAGTTGGTGGCATCCACATCGGAGCAGAATTTGTCCGGGTTGCCGTACTCGCCGTGCTCGGCCTGAGCAGCGATAGCTTTCCACATATCCCAGGAATCGCCCTTGCCGTTTTCAATGCCGGACAGATCGGGTGCATGAGTCTGGTCGCCATAGCAGGAGGTATCGGTGCAGCAGCCGTTGGTGATGAACACCAGATCGTCCTCGATGAGGTCGATAGAGATTTTTCCCTTTCCGTGTTTCATAGTACCATTATCGTATATTCAAATTCTAAACTGAAACGAAACTTTTGAAAATCCGGGCAGTTTCGTTTCAGTTTAGAATTGCTTGCTACACTCTCCGCAGAAAATGTCGAAATAACGGTTTTTAAGGGAGTGACAGACTTGAACTATGAAATAGCCTATTACAGTTTATCAGGCAATACAGAAAAGCTGGCATACGGCATTGCAAAGCGTCTTCCGGAAAATCAAGCTTTTTTGACGAACCTGCAAGAGGAAGAAGTTACCCTTGCGGCCGATGTGTATTTAGTAGGATTCGGCATAAACAACGGTACAGTCCCGCTAAAAGTCATGGACGCATTGGACCGGCTGGCCGGAAAGAAGATATTCCTGTTTGTGACCTGCGGCATAGAGCCAAGTGAGGAATACAAGCGGCTTATCGAGCGCAAGATCGAACCTTTTCTGCCGGACGAATGCGACTATTGCGGCATTTTGCTGTGTCGAGGTCAGATAGCGGAGGAGGTGCTGAGCAAAATCCAAAGACAGTTCGCACAGCAACCGGACGATCCTGCCATCAAAAAAATGATCTCCGAGGCAAAATTGTCCGAGGGGCATCCCGATGAAACGGATGCGGAAAACGCAGTGAGGTTTATCCGGGAAAAGCTTGATTCTTTCTAACCGGCAAGCAGCATTTCAAAGATTCATTACATAAAAAGGAGTTTTTACCATGAGAAAAGTTAAGATCATCACCGATTCCTGCGCAGACCTGAGCGCAGAGCAACTCGAAAAATACGACATCGACTACGCCAGAATGTCCACGATCGAGGATGGCAAAGAGTCTCCGGCGCTTCTCACATGGACACCCGCAGAAGCACACAGACTTTACGAGACGATCCGTGGCGGAAAGCGTATCACGACAGCGCAGGTTTCCGTTGAAGAATTCAAAAGCTGTTTGAAAAATATCTGGGGCTTTATCAGTTAGGGGCTGTCTATACAGGCCTTTTTGCTGTTCTTGGACATGCCTATCCGATCTGGTACGGCTTCAAAGGCGGCAAAGGATTTCTCGTCAGTCTTTCAACGATTTGGGTAACAGACTGGCGGGTCGGTCTGATCGTGACCGGAATGATGGTTGTACTGCTGCTTACCACAAAATATATGTCGCTTGCTACTGTTGCTGCGACGCTCTGCAGCCCATTGCTTCTGCTGCTGTTCAAAGCACCTGTATCCGTAATTTTGATAGACGCTGCAATCGTTATTTTTGTGGCGCTGCGGCATAAGGAAAACTTCAGGCGCTTGAAAGCCGGAACAGAATCAAAGTTTACATTAAGCACGCACTGATAAATTTACAGAACAGGGACGATGCTTCGAGGAGGTAATGAACTTATGTCTGAAAAATATATTCTTTATAATCCCTGTGCAGGCGGTCCGGAGACCGAGAAAGCCGTAAAAGCCTTGCAGGATGCCAATGAAGGGGCTGTGGCGATCAATATTTGCCGCATCATCAGTTATAAGACTTTTTTTAACGGATTAGACCCGAATGACACTGTGATCTTATGCGGCGGAGACGGCACCCTGAATCGTTTTGTCAACGATGTTAACGGAATGAACATTCCCAATAAGCTCTACTACTACCCCACGGGAACCGGCAACGATTTTGCGAGGGATGTCGGGCAAAAACCGTTTTCGGATCCAACGGTTTGCCTCAACCCATATTTTGAACGGCTACCTCGTGTAAGCGTTAAAGGAAAGTCTGAATTGTTCCTGAACAATGTCGGTTTCGGCATTGACGGTTATTGCTGTGAGGTTGGAGAAAAGCTCCGAGAGGAAAACAAGAAGAGGAAAAAGCCCAAGCCGGTAAATTATACGAAGATCGCCATCACCGGGTTGCTGTTTCACTATAAGCCCAAGAATGTGACCGTCGTTGTTGACGGCAAACGCTATCAATATAAAAAAGTGTGGCTTGCCTCTGTCATGAACGGCAGGTTCTATGGCGGGGGTATGATGCCGACGCCGGAGCAGTACAGATTACGTGAAGACGGAAAGGTATCCATTCTGATATTCCACGATGTCGGCAAACTGCGTGGACTAATGATCTTTCCGTCGATTTTCAGCGGCAAGCATCTGAAGTATACGAATCAGATGACGATTCTGGAAGGAAAGACCATTCAAGTGAAATATAATGAGCCGGCACCGCTTCAGATCGACGGCGAAGTTGTACCGGAAGTCATGGAATATACGGTTCGGTCATGCGTTTCACCGGCAGAGAAAGCAAAACAGGACAGTGAAATGGCAGCTGTATAAATGCGAAGATAAACGATATTATAATGGCGACAGGCCGATGGGAGATATTACATATGCATAGGATATTCAGAAAAGATCAGGTATTGACGATACCGAATTTATTAAGTGTGATACGCTTGGCGCTGATTCCGCTGATCGTGTGGCTATATATAGGAAAGCAGGAATATTCTGCTGCAGTGGCTGTGATTTTAATCTCCGGTGCAACGGATATTATTGACGGATTCATCGCCCGCAAATTCAATATGGTGTCAGACCTCGGAAAGATTTTGGATCCCGTGGCAGACAAGCTGACGCAGGCTACGGTGATCCTCTGCTTGACGGTGAAATATCGCTGGATGCGCGGATTGATTGTTCTCTTTGTGGTCAAGGAGATCATTATGGCCGTGCTCGGGTATATGGCAATTCAAAAGAAAGATGTTGTTAACAGCGCAAAATGGTATGGCAAGCTCAACACCGTGGTTCTGTATCTGGTTATGACGTGCCTTATCTTGTTCCCGAGTATATCGGAAACGGTGGCAAATGTTCTGATCGGAATTTGCATTTGCGTTATGCTTATGTCCCTTACGCTGTACATACGGTTTTACCTGAATCTGTTCCGCACGAACTGAATCAGCAAACCACAGATCCAAGGAGGGATAAAATGGTTGTTGTTTACATACTGCTTGGCATTCTCGCCGTCCTGCTGCTCTATATTTGCTTCCTTGCAATTTGCAGCCTATGCGTCGATCCGAAAAAAGAATATGAGAAAAACAGCCGTTTTTACCGCACACTGCTTACAGCGCTTCTGCCGCTGCTTTGAAGGTGCTGCGAATCAGAGTATATACAAGCGGACTGGAGAAGATACCTAAGAATCAAAAGCTGATGTTTGTCGGAAACCATCGCTCCAATTTTGACCCGATCATTGAGTGGCTTGTGCTGAAACCGTGGGATATTGCGTTTATCTCAAAAGGCGAGAATTTTAAGATTCCGTTTTTCGGACGAATTATTCGGAAATGCTGCTTTATGCCGATCGACCGGGAGAACCCGCGAAAGGCATTGAGGACGATCAATAAAGCTTCTGATCTGCTTCAGAGCGGCGAGGTCTCTATCGGTGTATATCCGGAGGGCACCCGAAGCAAAACCGGAGAATTGCTCCCGTTTCACGACGGTGTTTTCCACATTGCCAAAAAGGCCGGCACACCGATTGTCGTTATGTCCATCAGGGGAACGGAACAGATCCATAAGAATGTCCTACGCCGGCATTCCGATGTATATTTGGACATCGTGCAGGTGATTCCTGCAAGCGATGTGGAAAACGGAACCACACATACGATCGGCGCAGAAATACGGAATATGTTGCTCGATAGTATAAAAGATAAATAATACAGTAGTTTTATTACGAGGGGTCACAACCATACTCAAGCGAACGATAACCGGTGCGTTTATAACAGCCGCCGTTTACTTAATCCTATTCTATTCTTACATACCGGCGGTCATTTTGGTGGCTACCGCCATCCTTTGCGCCTTTTCGGTGTATGAAATATACCGCGCAACCGGCACAATCGAAAATGAAGTGATGTTTACTGTTTCTATGCTCATTGCCGTTTTGGCTGCTTTCGTACACATTCCCCGTTCCGAGATCGTACTGACGGTGGCATTTATTTTTGCAACTGTAGCATCCATTTGGCTGATGATACGGCAAAAACATTGCAGCTTGGACTCTCCCGTCAAGGCATTTTTCATTGTGCTCCTGATCATTGTGCTCTTTAAAGCCATTCCGGAGCTGAGAAGCCTGAATAGCGGACTGTATTATCTGATTTTTGCTGTCACATTGTGCTTTGTCACGGATGTCGCCGCCTATCTGATCGGGCGAGGTTTGGGACGGCATAAGCTAATGCCGAAGGTAAGCCCAAATAAGACCATAGAAGGCTCCCTTGGCGGCCTATTGTTCGGGGTGCTATTGGCACTGCTTGGCGGGATCGTTGTTGAGAAATTTGTAAAGATTGAAGTAAATTACGGAACGCTGGCACTTTGGGCGCTTATGACCTCCGTTGTCGGCCAGTTCGGTGATCTGTCTATGTCAGTGATCAAACGTATTTGCGGCATCAAAGACTATGGCAATCTGCTGCCGGGACACGGCGGTATACTGGACAGGTTTGACAGTCATTTATTTGCCGTTCCGTTTACTTATCTTTTCTGCACATACGCAGGCGGCTTCTTTTTATAAGCGCAGGAGGAATCATCTATGAAAAAATACCGTGCCGGGATCGACATCGGCTCCACGACCGTAAAGCTTGTGGTACTTGATGACGCCGATGAGATCCTTTACGGAGAATACAGACGGCATCAGGCCCACACGCAGGAAACCCTATCCACTTTGTTGGAAGAAGCCAAGAAATCTGTTGGGGAATGTGAACTGCAGGTTTGCATTACCGGCTCCGGTGCGATCAATCTGGGGAAAGCGTTGGATATTTCCTTTGTCCAGGAGGTCGTTGCCGTCGCTACAGCCCTGAAAAAATGTGCGCCGCAGACGGATGTGGCGATTGAACTTGGCGGCGAGGATGCTAAGATCATATACTTTACCGGCGGATTAGAGGAGCGAATGAACGGTGTCTGCGCCGGCGGAACCGGCTCTTTCATCGATCAAATGGCATCGCTGCTGCAAACGGATGCCGCCGGACTGAATAGAGAGGCTGAGCAGTACAAGCAGATCTACCCGATCGCAGCACGCTGCGGCGTATTTGCGAAAACAGATATTCAGCCCTTGATCAATGAAGGGGCAACCAAAGCGGACCTTGCAGCATCTATTTTTCAGGCAGTCGTGAACCAGACGATCTCCGGTCTTGCCTGCGGAAAGCCGATCCGGGGATGCGTGGCATTTCTCGGAGGTCCGCTGCATTTTCTGCCGGAACTGAAAAAGGCATTTGTACGGACTCTTGGTTTGACAGCGGAAACGACTGTTGATCCGGATCACTCCCATCTGTTTGCCGCCATGGGCGCTGCAATGGAAAGCACGGAAAAAGACACTGTCCCAATCGACACCCTGATCGAGCGTCTGAAAAACGGCGTCTCGATCTCTTTTGAAATGCCCCGGCTTCCGGCTCTATTTGAAAGTCACGCAGAATATGAGCAGTTCTGCTGCAGACACGCTCGGGCTTCCGTTGCCCGTGGTGAGCTTTCCGCCTATCGAGGGAACTGCTATCTGGGAATCGACGCTGGTTCTACGACAACCAAGATGGCGCTGATCGGGGAAAACGGTGAACTGCTGTATTCTTACTACACGAACAACAACGGCAACCCAATCGAGGCGGCAAAAAAGGGTATCCACGAACTGCAAACGCTAATGCCGGGGAATGCAAAAATCGTCCGGGCGTGCTCTACCGGCTACGGAGAGGCACTGCTGCAGGCTGCCTTTTCTCTGGATGACGGAGAAGTGGAAACGATTGCTCACTGTACGGCCGCTTCTTTCTTCGATCCAAAAGTGGACTGTGTGCTGGACATTGGCGGTCAGGATATGAAATGTATCCGTCTGAAAAACGGTGCTGTGGACAGTATCATGCTTAACGAAGCCTGCTCCTCTGGCTGCGGTTCCTTTATTGAAAACTTTGCAAACTCTTTAGGATATACTGCAGAAGAGTTCGCACAAACCGCACTATTTGCCGAACACCCGGTTGACCTCGGTACCCGGTGCACGGTTTTCATGAATTCCAATGTCAAGCAGGCACAAAAAGAAGGTGCCTCGGTTTCGGATATTTCCGCCGGCCTTGCCTATTCCGTGATCAAAAACGCTTTGTATAAGGTCATCAAGCTGTCCTCGGCGGAGGAGCTTGGCAGCCATATCGTCGTGCAGGGCGGTACTTTTCATAACAAGGCTGTCTTGCGGGCGTTTGAAGAAATTGCCGGTGCAGAAGTGATTTGCCCGGATATTTCCGGCGTGATGGGTGCTTTCGGTGCCGCATTGATCGCCAGACGCAATTACACCGGAGCACCGACACCGACTAAGATGCTTTCACTGGAGCAGATCGAGGCGCTGACCTATTCCTCTTTCACAAGACGCTGCGGCGGCTGTGCCAACCATTGTATGCTGACGGTAAATGTTTTTGACGGAGAGCGCCGCCACATCACAGGAAATCGCTGTGAAAAGATGGTCGGCAATGCCGAGCGGAAAAAAGCTGCACCCAATATGGTTGAATTCAAGCGCCGATGCATATTTGGCTATGAGCCGCTTGCAGAGTCAGCTGCCGCACGGGGGACGATCGGTATTCCCCGGGTGCTGAACCTATATGAAAACTACCCGTTTTGGGCAACCTTTTTCAAACAGCTGCATTTCCGGGTCATCTTATCCCCCTTTTCAAGCCGAAAGATCTACGAGCTTGGGATGGAGTCAATCCCATCCGAATCGGAATGTTACCCCGCAAAGCTGGCGCACGGCCATGTACAGTGGCTCATCAACCAAGGCATCAAAACGATCTTTCACCCCTGCGTATTCTACGAACACCAGGAAACGCTGGGAGCACAGAACCATTTTAATTGCCCCATTGTTGTTTCATATCCTGAAAACATCAAAAACAATGTGGAAGCCGTTACCAATGGAGCCGTGCGCTACATACGCCCATTTATGGCGTTTACCGATGAAAAGACGGTTGCTGACCGCATGGTAAAGCTCTGCCGTGAGGAATGGAATATTCCCGCACCGGAGGTGCATGCGGCAGTAAAAGCGGCATGGGCAGAACAGCAGCGGGTCAAGGCAGATATTCGTACGGAAGGCAAGCGCCTGCTCAATCAGATGAAGCATAACGGCGAGTGCGGAATCGTGCTGGCGGGGCGGCCGTATCATATCGACCCCGAAATCAACCACGGGATCCCGGAACTGATTGCCTCCTACGGTCTGACGGTTTTTACTGAGGATAGTCTTCCCATCGATTTTGAGCCGTCCCGGCCCTTGCGTGTTGTGGATCAGTGGGTATATCATTCCCGGCTGTACAATGCAGCGGAATTTGTCTGCCAACATGATAAATTGGAGATGATTCAGCTCAATTCTTTCGGATGCGGACTTGATGCCGTAACGACAGATCAGGTAAGCGAGATTCTGGAGGCTTCCGGCAAGCTGTATACGCTTTTGAAGATCGACGAGGTCGCCAATCTCGGCGCTGTCCGTATCCGAATCCGCAGCTTGCTCTCTGCTATGGCTATGCGAAAGCAGGATCAAAGCAGGGCGACGGCAAAGCCTGTGGCGTATCACCGAACAGAGTTCACCAAAGAAATGCGGGAAAAGGGGTATACCATTCTTGCGCCGCAAATGAGTCCGATCCATTTTGATATTTTGGAGCCCGTGTTCCGCAAGCACGGATATAACCTGGTTGTTCTGGACAATGACAATCGCAGTGCTGTGAATATGGGACTCAAATATGTCAATAACGATGCCTGCTATCCTTCTATTACGGTGGTCGGACAATTTATGGATGCCGTACTTTCCGGCAAATATGATACCGACCGTTTGGCAATCGTTATGACACAGACCGGCGGATGCTGTCGTGCCAGCAACTATGTATCCTTCATTCGCCGCGCCTTGGATAAGGCCGGATACTCCCATATTCCGGTCATTTCCCTGAACGCCAACGGGATGGAGAAAAATGAGGGTTTCAGCCTGTCCGCCGGTTTAGTCACGGATGCCGCAAAAACGATCGTCTACGGAGATCTTTTTATGCGCTGCCTGTACCGTGTGCGACCGTATGAGGTCATACCCGGTTCTGCCGATGCGCTCCATAAAAAGTGGCAGGATATTTGCATCGACTCACTCATAAATTCAAAAACGCAGTACACCTATAAGGAAGTATGCCGTGGAATCGTCAATGCGTTTGACAGCTTCCCCATCGATGAAACGATCCGTAAGCCGAGGGTCGGCATTGTCGGTGAGATCCTTGTGAAGTATATGCCGCTGGCAAACAACCACTTGGTGGAACTGCTGGAACGGGAAGGTGCCGAGGTTGTTGTTCCGGATCTGCTGGACTTCTTCAATTACTGTGTTTTCGGCTCCCAATACAAGGCGGAATACCTCGGCACCAAAAAATCTTCGGTCATCGTATCCAAGGCGGCAATAAGGCTGATTGCCGCTCTGCGCAAACCGGCAACTGATGCGCTGAACGAAAGCAAACGGTTTGAGGCCCCATTGTCTGTTTACCGGATTGCTGAAATGACAAAACCCTTTTTGTCTTTGGGCAATCTATACGGTGAGGGGTGGTTCTTAGCCGGAGAAATGATCGAACTGATCACACATGGCACGCCGAATGTAGTTTGTATTCAGCCGTTTGCGTGTCTTCCAAACCATGTTGTAGGCAAGGGCGTGATCAAAGCGCTGAAAAAAGCATACCCGCAAAGCAATATTGCTGCGGTGGATTATGACCCCGGTGCCAGCGAGGTCAATCAGCTGAACCGCATCAAGCTTATGCTGTCCACAGCAAAGAAAAACATAGGTCTCGATGGCTGACGAAATGAAGCAAAACGGAGTTTTTTCTCCGGTTTGTTTCGTTTCAGTTTAGAAATGGACAGTATACTCACCACAATGAACGAAAAGGAGTCGGGTAAGTATGAAAGAAGTTAAGCCACCGAGAAAACCCCTGATCTATTATTACGGCATTGTTTTGTTGGTCATTCTGGTTTTCAACATGGTCATCTCTCCGTTGCTTGCAAATGCCAGAGTGAAAGAGGTTGATTACGGTACCTTTATGAAGATGATCGAGGATAAAGATGTCGGCAGCGTAGAGGTTGCCGATTCCGAGATCGTATTCACAGACAAGGACAATACCCAGATCTACAAGACCGGCGAAATGAACGACCCCACCCTGACCGAGCGGCTGTATGCATCGGGAGCTAAATTCACACGGAATATTGAAAAAGGCATGTCTCCGCTGCTCAGCTTTTTCCTGACATTTATTCTGCCGATCCTGATCTTTGCTGCCCTCGGACAGTATATGGCGAAGAAAATGATGTCCCAGGCAGGCGGCCCAAATGCGATGGCGTTCGGTATGGGAAAAAGCAATGCCAAGGTCTACGTTCCGTCCACGGACGGCATCCGTTTTGCCGATGTCGCTGGTGAGGATGAAGCAAAGGAAAATCTTGCCGAAATCGTCGATTACCTACATAATCCCAAGAAGTATTCCGATGTCGGCGCATCTATGCCCAAGGGCGTATTGCTTGTAGGCCCTCCGGGTACCGGCAAAACGATGCTGGCTAAGGCTGTTGCAGGCGAAGCCGGTGTTCCGTTTTTCTCCATGTCCGGCTCGGAATTTGTGGAGATGTTCGTCGGTATGGGTGCATCAAAAGTGCGTGACCTGTTCAAGCAGGCCAAGGAAAAAGCGCCCTGTATCGTCTTTATCGATGAGATCGATGCCATCGGTAAAAAGCGCGATGGTCAGATAGGCGGCAACGATGAGCGTGAACAGACGCTTAACCAGCTTCTGACCGAGATGGACGGCTTTGAAGGCAACAACGGCGTCATCATTCTGGCGGCGACCAACCGCCCGGAGTCCCTTGACCCGGCGCTGACCCGCCCCGGCCGCTTTGACCGCCGTGTTCCCGTGGAGCTGCCTGACCTCGCAGGTCGTGAAGCCATCCTCAAGGTCCATGCGAAGAAGATCAAAACGGCGGACAATGTGGACTTCCATACCATCGCCCGTATGGCCTCCGGAACCTCCGGCGCAGAGCTTGCGAACATCATCAACGAAGCTGCCCTCCGTGCGGTGCGCAGTGGGCGCACAGTCGTAGAGCAGGCAGACCTGGAGGAAAGCATTGAGGTCGTCATCGCCGGCTATCAGAAGAAAAACGCCATCATGACCGATGATGAAAAGAAGGTCGTCGCCTACCATGAGATTGGCCATGCGCTGGTCGCTGCTTTGCAGACGGCTTCCGCACCGGTGCAGAAGATCACGATCATCCCCAGAACCTCCGGCGCACTGGGCTACACCATGCAGGTCGAGCAGAACGATAAGGTTCTGATGACCAAGGAAGAACTGGAAAACAAAATTGCCACGCTGACCGGTGGCCGTGCGGCGGAGGAGATCGTATTCGGGCAGATTACAACCGGTGCCTCTAATGACATCGAGCAAGCAACCAAACTTGCCCGTGCGATGATTACCCGCTACGGTATGACCGATGAATTCGATATGGTTGCGATGGAGACGGTCAGCAACCAGTACCTCGGCGGCGATACCTCGCTTGCCTGCTCGGCGGATACACAAAAAGAAATCGATCAGAAGGTCGTGGAGACTGTCAAAAAGCAGCATGAAAAGGCTCGCCGTCTGCTGGCAGACAATCGCAAGAAGTTGGATGAACTTGCAAGCTATCTTTACGAGAAAGAGACCATTACGGGCAGCGAATTCATGACGATTTTGAACAGAAAGGATGGGAATGCGGTATGAAAAGAAAAAACGGCTTTGGATGGAGCGAATTGATCGTCGGCGTGCTCCTGATCCTGCTTGGCATCTTTGCCTTTATCCGCCCGGAAAGCATGCTGACGGGAGCGGTCGTTATTTACGGCGTGATCGCCATTGTGATGGGCATTGAAGATCTCGTGGTATATGCCCGGCTTTCCCGCTTTATCGGCTTCGGTCCGATGCTGTCGTTGATCTCTGGGATTTTAAGCGTTATGTGCGGCGTGATGCTGATCGCCAATCCCAATGTCGGGAAATGGGCACTGACGATTCTTCTCCCGATTTGGTTTATCGCCCACTGCATATCCGAGCTGACAAGGACAAACCTGATTCGTTTGATTGGAAATCCGTTTTATTACTATTTCTCACTGATTCTGAACATTCTCGGGCTTGTGCTCGGATTTGTGATGATCTTTAGTCCGGCGCTTTCCTTTGTAACGCTCAGAGCGATCTGCTATATGGTGGCAATCTATCTGATCCTGTTCGGCATCGAAAGCATTATTGCGGCTTTTGCCCGCAGAAACTCCGACTGGTAATACAGGAGATGCAGTATGGAAGAAATGAAAAAGGAGCAGATCCCTCAGATCGGCAGCCGTTTGCGGCAGCATATTCTGAAGATCCCGGAGGCGGTTTTCCAAGCCAGCGGAATTATCATCAACGGACGCAGGATCAAAAGCTTTGTCTTTACCACCGATCTTGCAATTATTCGGAATTGTGACGCCGATGCCGTGTTTGCGGTCTATCCCTTTACTCCGCAGCAAGCGATCAGCGATGCAATCATTCGCTCCTCTTATATCCCGGTGTTCTGCGGCGTTGGTGGCGGGACGACCAAGGGAATAAGGACGGTATCCTTGGCGAAGGACGTGGAGTCGCAAGGTGCTATGGGAGTTGTGCTGAATGCACCGATTTCCGATCTGAATCTTCTGGCTGTAAGCAACGCCGTAGATATTCCGGTGATTATCACGGTGACGCATGAGGGCACGGACATTGCCAGCCGTTTGCAGCATGGCGCTGCGATCTTAAATATCGCCTGCGGAAAAGAGACTCCGAATGTTGTACGAAAAATCCGCTCGGAGTTTCCGAATGTTCCGCTGGTTGCATCCGGTGGGAAAACCAACGAAAGCATCTATGAGACAATCGTGGCCGGGGCCAACGCTATTACCTATACGCCGCCCTCGACGCAGGAATTGTTTAAGGAACTGATGGCAAAGTATCGAACTTAACGGTATTATAAACAACAAAGATTATGGGAGCAAACCAATATGTTTGAGCTATTAAAGAAAATGAAACGCAAGGAGTGGCTGACTGCCGGGCTTTGCGCCATTCTGGTATTGGGTCAGATCTATTTTGATCTGCGCCTGCCGGACTATATGAGCGACCTGACAGTACTTATCAAGACCCCTGGCAGCGCAATGAGTGACATCTGGCAAACAGGGCTTGAAATGCTCGGCTGCACGCTCGCAAGCGCTCTGCTTGCGGTAATTTGCGGATACTTGGCAGCGCAGACTGCCGCAGGCTTCAGCTATACAATCCGTGAAAAGGTGTTTAATCAGGTGGCGGATTTCGGTCAGTATGAAATGCAGCAGTTTTCTGTTCCGAGCCTGATCAACCGCACGACGAATGACATCACGCAGATCCAGATGCTTGTGGCAATGGGCCTGCAAATTATGATCAAATCTCCGATCATGGCGATTTGGGCGGTCATAAAGATCATCAACAAAAGCTGGACGCTGTCTGTTATCACCGCCGGCTTTGTCGTGGCGCTGCTTGCCATGATGGCAATCGTCATTGCGGTGATCGTGCCGCGTGTCCGCCGTGTGCAGAAATTGACGGATAACATCAACCGTGTATCCCGTGAAAATCTGACGGGCATCAATGTGGTGCACGCTTATAATGCCGAGAAATATCAAGCGGAAAAATTTGAGCAGGCCAACGACGAACTGATGAGAACGCAGCTGTTCAATCAGCACGGATTTGCGATGCTTATGCCGGCTGTCTCGTTCGCTATGAATACTTTGGCATTGACCGTCTATTGGGTAGGCGCATCTATCGTGGAAAAGGTCGCACTTACAGATGTCGCAGCGAGGATCGCAACATTCGGTGACATTATGGTATTCGGCACCTATGCAACCTATGTCATCATGTCCATTATGATGATGGTCATGATTGTAATGTTCTTCCCTTCGGCCCAGGTTTCTGCCGGGCGTATCAATGAGGTGCTGAATGCAAAAATCATCTTACGGGAAGGAAAATCGGACAACGCTCCCGAAGTGGGCACAGTCGAGTTCAAGGATGTTTCCTTCCACTATCCCACCTCGGATAAGGATGTATTGGAAAACATCAGCTTTAAGGTGAATAAAGGTGAAACCATTGCATTTATCGGTGCGACCGGCAGCGGTAAAACAACGCTCATCAGCCTGGCAGCTCGCTTTTACGACACGACCTCCGGCACGGTCCTGATCGACGGAAAGGATATAAAAGAATACACCTTCGACGCCCTTTACGACCGTATCGGATATGTAACGCAGAAAGCGGTTCTGTTTGCCGGTGACATCCGGGATAATGTGCTGTTCGGTGAAAGCGCCGCAGTTCCTACCGACGAAAACGCACAGAAAGCCTTGGAACTTGCCCAGGCAAGTGAATTTGTCGAAAAACTGCCCGGCAAATTAGATGCACCGATTTCACAGGGCGGATCCAATGTTTCCGGCGGACAGAAGCAGCGTTTGGCAATCGCCCGTGCGTTGGCGAGAAATCCCGAGATTTTGATTTTCGATGACTCCTTCTCCGCATTGGACTACAAAACCGATGCAGCGCTGCGAAAAGGTCTTGCCGAAAAGCTCGGCGGCGTTACCTGCATGATCGTTGCCCAGAGAATCGGTACGATCCGCAACGCCGATAAGATCGTCGTTCTGGATGAAGGCAAGGCCGTTGGGATCGGTACGCATGAGGAACTGATAAAGAATTGTGCTGTCTATCGAGAAATTGCCATGTCGCAGTTGTCCGCCGAAGAACTGGGCGCATAAGGAGGTGCTCTGTAAATGAACGGAAATCAAATGATGGGGCGCCGAACAGGCGTGCCCGAAAAAAGTAAACGAGGAATAAAGGGCGTTCTGAAAGAACTGTTTACCTATTCTTCAAAATTGCGGCTGCCAATGATCATTGCGTTTGTGTTTTCCATGATCGGCGCTGTCTTGACGATCATCGGGCCAAACCAGCTTAGTCGTATCACGGATCTGATCTCAGACGGACTGATGACCGGCATTGACCTTTCTGCCGTTGCAAAGGTGGGAGGCGTCCTGCTGGCGATCTATCTGATCGGTGAAGTGTGCGGATATATTGAGCAATATATCATGGCTACCGTTACGCTGGATCTGTCCAAGAAAATGCGGCGGGATCTTTCCGATAAAATCAATAAGGTCCCTATGAAGTGCTTTGGGAAAATCTCGCACGGCGATATTCTGAGCCGTGTGACAAATGATGTCAGCACGCTTCAGCAGGCACTTTCCAACAGCCTTCCGTCGATGATCAGTGCAGTTGCCCAATTCGTAGGCTGCCTGATTATGATGCTTGTGACGGAGTGGCGAATGGCGCTTGCAGCGATCGCCATTACGCTGATTGGATTCGTTGTAATGGCGGTAATCATGTCCCGTTCTCAAAAATACTTCGTCGCCCGTCAGCAGAGTCTCGGTAAGCTCAACGGCTATGTGGAGGAAATGTACTCCGGCCATGATGTTGTACGCATTTCCCGTGCCAACAACGAGATCAAAAAGAACTTTGCCGGGATGAACCGTGCGGTTTACGATGCAAACCGGAAAAGTCAGTTTCTATCCGGC
This sequence comes from Oscillibacter sp. CAG:241, assembly GCA_000435975.1. GTDB lineage: Bacteria > Bacillota > Clostridia > Oscillospirales > Oscillospiraceae > Vescimonas. The sequence continues at coordinate 31,902 of FR884114.1, forward strand.
GTTATGCAGCCGCTGATGAATGTGATCGGCAATCTCGGTTATGTAGCGGTCTGTGTGATCGGTGCGGCTTTGGTTATGGATGGGCAGATCACCTTTGGCGTAATCACGGCATTTATCATGTTTGTCCGCTTGTTTACCTCCCCGCTCAGCACACTGGCACAGGGTATGACGCAGATGCAGACGGCAGCTGCCGCCGGAGATCGGATATTCGACTTCCTGCAGGAGGAAGAACTTTCGGATGAAAGCTATAAGACCGAGAAATTGACCGAGGTGCATGGCGAGGTCGAATTCGACCATGTTCGCTTCAGCTATCCGGATAATCCGGACAAAATCATTATCAAAGATTTTTCTGCTCACATCAAGCCGGGGCAGAAAGTCGCTATCGTCGGTCCTACAGGTGCCGGTAAGACAACAATGGTCAACCTTTTGATGCGGTTCTTTGATCTGGTCGGCGGCGATATCCGCATTGACGGTATTTCTACCTCCGATTTGACACGAGAAAACATCCACGAGCTGTTTGGCATGGTGCTGCAGGACACCTGGCTGTTTGACGGAACCGTGCGTGAAAATCTCGTTTACAACAAAACAGGGGTTACGGACGAAGAACTTGAAAAGGCCTGCCGTGCGTGTGGGATCTATCACTTTATCGAGACGCTTCCGAATGGCTTTGATACCGTGCTTGGAGAAAATGTGGTCATTTCCGCAGGGCAAAAGCAGCTCTTTACCATTGCTCGTGCCATGATCAAAAACAGCCCAATGATGATCCTGGACGAAGCGACCAGCTCGGTCGATACACGGACGGAGCTGATGACGCAGAAGGCTATGGATACGCTGACAGAGCACAGAACCAGCTTCGTGATCGCTCATCGGCTTTCTACCATTAAAAACGCTGACCTGATCCTTGTGATGAAGGAAGGCGACATCATCGAACAGGGCACGCATGAGGAACTGCTGGCACAGGGCGGTTTCTATGCTGACCTATACAACAGCCAGTTTGACAAAGCATCTTAATCAGAAGGGAGAGACAACCATGAAATCCTTGGCAATCGAAAGAGAATTCGGAAGCGGCGGCCGTGAGATCGGTATGCGTGTTGCCGAATTGGCAGGAATACCTTACTATGACGGTGAGTTGCTGATCAAAGCCGCTGAAGCCCAGGGTGTATCTATCGAACTGCTGAAAACCTACGACGAGCAGCGTACAGGTAGCTTTCTGTATGACATTGCTGCTTTTTCGGACTACGCACGTAACCGGAAGAACACAGTCTATGAGCTGTTCGAGGGAATTCGTCGGACAATGGTAAACATCGAGCTGAAAGGCCCTGCTGTTTTTATTGGCAGATGCTCCACGGTGATCCTCGGGGAAAGCCCTCGTGTTCTGAAATCATTTATTTATTCATCCGATACCGAGAAAAGGGTGGAACGCATTATCCGAACGGAAAATGTTTCGGAGACTGACGCAAAATATCTGATGCAGAAAAAGGATAGGGATCGGAAAAACTATTTCCGCTTCTGGACACAGAAGGAGTGGGCAGATAAGAGCAATTACGATATTCTGCTGAATACATCCGGCGTGTCCACGGAGGCATGTGCCCAAATGCTTCTTGCTGCGATAAGCGGCCAGCCACAGAAGTAATTCAGCATTTCCAACGGCCGCTATGCAAATCAAAGAGGTATCAAACTTATGAAACATTTTTTGCGTTGCTTGCTTTACATAGCGGCCTTGGGTGTTGTGTTTTTTGTAGTCGGACGGTTAGTACCAAAGTCTTGGTTCAAAGCGGATCATTTCCCGTGGCGGTGCTATTCATATGAACAAGCAATATGGAAAGCGCTGCGTGTGAAGCAGTGGCAGGCAAAGGTGCCGGATATGAGCCGTATTTTTACAAATATCATGCCGGCAAAAAAGCTAAAGCGACAAACGCTTTCCGATTTGCCCAGAATGATCCAAGAAACCTGTGTTGCAGAGTGGACACACGGTATCTTATCGATTGCAGGGCTTGCAATGCTATGGTTCTGGCCTGGTATAGGAGGTATTTGCATGACGGCCGTTTACATTTTGCTCGGCAATTTGCCATTTATTGTGGTACAGCGTTTCAACCGGCCTCGCTTACAAAAATTACTCTTAAAGCAACAGCGCAATATGCAAATTCGGAACTTACCACGATATGAGGAGCAGCTACTAACGACGATAGCACCGTAAACCCTTATCTCGCTTTTGCCGCACGTTACGAATGGATGGAATGTTATGCAAAGAAGCACGAAAAAAATCAAACCGGAGGTGGACTACCGCCAGTTTCGTTTCAAAAAAATGAATACGCCGGAGTTTTCACATGTTAAGTTGCTGCTGTTTTGGCCGTTTTTCGGATTGATGTTTATGTTTCTTGAACGGTTTCAGCCGGAAAGACATTATTACGTTGTACACTGTGCGCTGGACGACTTGATCCCATTCTGGGAATGGGCGCTGATCCCGTATCTTCTGTGGTTTGTTTTTCTCATCGGAGCACTTATCTATACCTTTTTCTTTGACACAAGAGCCTTCCGAAGAATGATGCACTTTGTTATCGTTACATACGGCATCACATTGCTTATTTACATCGTATTTCCGACCTGCCAGGAATTACGACCGGAGCATTTCGATGAACCCAATATACTTACTGATTTTATAACGGGGTTTTATTCATTTGACACCAACACGAATGTCTGTCCTTCTCTCCATGTTATCGGCTCGTTTGCCGCTATGTTTGCTCTGTGGGATTGCAAACGCTTTCAAAATGTTGCATGGAAGATCGTGTTCGGCATCATCGCAGTATGCATCAGCCTTTCGACTGTTTTTATGAAACAACATTCTGCTGTGGATGTCATAGCTGCATTGCCTGTGTGCGCTTTGGGCTGGTGGCTGGGTTACGGAAAGAAAGAAGCATCAGCTCAGACCTCTGCAGTGGAGAAATAGATATGGATAAAAAATTTAAGCAACAGCTTGGCTTGATTGCTTTCGGCGTTGCTCTATTCACAGCATTAAACAACTTGAACTATATTTCGGACTTTTTACATGTGTGTGCGGAATTGCTCACCCCTGTATTTGCAGGGTTGCTCATGGCGTTTATCCTGAGCGTTCCGATGCGCGGGATCGGCAAGCGTCTTTCTCGCCTTATGCCCAAAGCAAGCGAGCGCACAATCAATGTTTTAAGTTTGATTATTACATTGTTGCTTTTAGTCGCTATTATCGTGCTACTATGTGTCATTGCGATTCCTCAGCTCATAGCCTCCGTAAAAAGTATCATTTCTCTTATTAAAGAAAAGTGGCCCGACTGGGCAGCGGTGCTGCGCAATTATGGCTTTGATACCGCTGAGATCAGCGCATATCTCAACAAGTTGGATTGGAAAACCATTGCCGAGAAGGCAATGAACGGAGCAGGCGTAGTAATAGGCTCCGTTGTCAGTGTTGCCGGCTCTACAATATCTACTGTTGTCAACGCAGCCGTTTCGCTCGTGATCATGTTTTATGTTCTGGTTGGAAAGCAGGAACTTGGCAAACAAACAAGACGGGCGCTGTACGCTTATTGCAAAGAATCTGTCGCAGATAAGGTCTGCCATATCGCAAAGCTGTCTCACGATACCTATGCCAAATTTCTTTCAGGTCAATGTGTAGAGGTGCTGATACTTGGTACGCTGATTTTCCTTTCGTTTTCTATATTCCGGATCCCTTATGCCGGGCTGACGGCGGTTTTGACCGCAGCTTTTGCCTTTGTACCATACATTGGAGCGTTCTTGTCCTGTGCAATCGGTATGTTGCTGACTTTGCTGGCTGAGCCAAACAAGGTGATCCTATGCCTGATCGTCTATCAGGCGGCACAGTTCGTTGAAAACCAATTTATTTACCCTCATGTTGTGGGAAGCAGTGTCGGGCTATCTCCGTTTTGGACCTTGCTCGCCGTCCTTTTGGGCGGGAAGATGTTTGGCGTTTTAGGTATCATCTTCTTTATCCCGTTGATGGCGGTGATCTCACAATTACTGCATGAGAATATTGAACACCGTTTGGCTGTGCGGAAGCTAAAGAAAAACGACCTCATCAAAAATCTGACTGAGCACTTCAACAAATGATATGGTTACGGCGCAGCCGAAAAAAGGCTGCGCCGTTCTTTTATTATGCTCGTTCTCTCAGATCCAAACGGGAATACTATGATCCTGAGCAAATTCCCTTTTGTTTCGTTTCAGTTTAGAAAAGGACATTATAATTTCTGCAAATCTGGATAAAAGGAAAGGTGCTGATGAAAAACGTTATCTTTAAGGGTATAAAGGCCTTGGCTATTCTGTTTGTGCTTTACATACTGATCAGCCTGATCGTCCCGCCGATATTCCAAAAAGAACCGATAGAGCTCGAAGGAGCCGAGTTCGCCGGTACAGGTGTGACAGAACGGGTTCTGTGTATTGACGATAACCGTGAAGCGCTTATCTGGCGTCTTCGACTGATAGACAGGGCCGAAAACGAGATCATTCTGTCAACATTCGATTTTCGGGTGGATAACAGCGGGAAAGATATGATAGCGGCCTTGAATGAGGCTGCCGAGCGTGGGGTGAATATCAAAATACTCGTTGACGGAATTTCCGGAGATATGTATTTGCGCTGCAACAGGCTGATCGGTGCATTGGCGGCTAATACGAATGTACAAATCAAGCTGTATAACCCCATCAATCTTATGACTCCTTGGAAAATCAATTACCGCCTGCACGACAAATACCTGATCGTGGATGGAAAGCAATACCTATTAGGCGGAAGAAACACAAACGATTTGTTCCTCGGAGAATATAAGGACAAGGAAGACCGCAACATTGACAGAGAAGTTTTGGTCTGCTCTGATGGGACGAACAGCTCGACCGAGGCCTTGACAGCATATTTTGCGAAGATATGGGATTTGCCCTGTAACAAGGAAATCTCCGGCAACCGGAGAAACCTCCAAAAGGCACAGGAAACGCTCCGAACGCATTATACAGAACTACAGGGATCGTATGCCGAGGCTTATTTGCCGGTGGATTTGGAAAGAGAGACGCTGGAAGCCAAAAGTATCACACTTCTCTCCAACCCAACCTCGCCGGAAAACAAAGCACCTGTACTCTGGGAGCAATTGAGCGGCATCATGAAGAACGGCGAAAGCATTTTGATTGAGACTCCTTATATTATCTGCAATAACGGTATGTATGAAACACTGGCAGGCTTCTGTGAGGGCGGTCGCCGGGTCCAAATCATGACCAATGCCATTGAAAGCGGAGCAAACCCCTTTGGCTGCACAGACTACCTGAACGAGAAGAAAAACATTCTTGCAACCGGCAGTGAGGTCTTTGAAGTGTCCTGCGGGCAGTCCCTGCATACCAAAACGATTTTGGTGGACGATCACATCAGTATGATCGGCTCCTATAATCTTGACCTGAGAAGCACCTATCTGGACACGGAGCTCATGCTGGTGATCGACTGCCCGGAGCTGAATCAATGCCTACGGGAAAACGCATCTGTCAAGGCAGAGCAAAGCAGACATGTGCTGCCCGATGGAACAGAGAACGAAGGGCCGGATTTTCAAGGAGAAATGCCGTTTTATAAGAAAGCCGGTTATTTCCTTTTACGACTCCTCACCGGCCTCTTCCGGTATCTGTTGTGAATGATCCGAATCCGGAGGTGCGTCTGTCTTAATCGGCGCACTAAAGATATCCCTTAGCAGAAAGGAAGTTGTAGTATGAAAAAGAATACAAAGAAAATCGTAACAGCGGCAGGAATCGCAGCCGGAACAGCTGCCGTTGCATCGCTGTCCGCATATGTCACAATAAAAGCCCTGATCGATACAGCACTTGATCGGGAAATGCCAAAGGTGATGGAAAAAGCAGATAAGCGTATCTCCGGAGAGAAAAGCAGCGACGAGTTCACAAACCGGATGGAGAGTGCCTCTGAAAGCCTTGCCGTACAGCCGAATGAAACGGTTGAAATCATTGCTCATGACGGAGAAAAGCTCGTCGGACATTATTTTCCCTGCGAAAAGCCGGAAAGAGTGATTATTGCTTTCCACGGATGGCGTTCATCGTGGCATCGGGATTTTGGGATGATCTCCGATTTCTGGTACAAAAACAACTGCAGCGTGCTCTATGTTGAGCAGCGTGGGCAGAATAACAGCAGTGGCGAATATATGGGCTTCGGCCTTACCGAACGCTTTGACTGTCTGGACTGGCTGAATTGGGAGATTGAACGCTGCGGAAGCGATATTCCTGTTTACCTTGCCGGTGTTTCCATGGGGGCTACCACCGTACTGATGGCTGCCGGACTGCAGCTGCCGCCCAACGTACATGGGATCATGGCGGATTGCGGTTTTACATCGGTCAATGCGATATGGGAGCATATTGCTAAGGATAACCTCCACATTCGATTCGGCATACGCAGTGCGATTGCCGACAGGATGTGTCGTCGGAAAATACAGGTCGGCTCAAAGGAGCATTCGACGGTAGAAGCTCTTAAACATACCCATGTTCCCGTTATTCTTGTCCACGGCGCCGATGACCATTTTGTTCCGGTAGAGATGACCTACGAGAACTACACTGCCTGTACGGCACCGAAGGATTTGCTGATTGTTCCGGGTGCCGATCACGGTATGAGCTACTTTATGGAACCGGAAAAGTATGAAAATGCCGTAAAGGCGTTCTGGGCAAAATATGATAGACCGAGGTGCGAAGCATGAAATTCAATGATAAGCTGATTACTGCAATCGCAGCAATCGTTGTGGGTGTCCTGTTTATTGCGCTGAAAGGGGACGTGCTGAGTATTGCATTTACTGTTCTCGGCGCAGCGTTGATCGTTATGGGTATTCTGGACGCCGCAAAAAAAGACAGTAAAAGTGGCACTGTGAAAATTGTCGCCGGCCTTGTGACCGTGCTGCTCGGATGGACGCTTGTCAGTATCACGCTCTATATTGTGGCGGCATTGATGATCCTCTATTGCCTGATGAATTTGGTTTCCTCTTTGAAAACGGATGGCTATTCCATGAGTACTGTGCAAAAGCTTCGCACCTATGCAAAGCCGGTCATCGGTCTTGCTGCCGGCATCTGTCTCCTGCTGAACCAAGGCGGTACCGTCTCCTGGGTGTTCATCTTTACCGGTATTGTTTTCATCGCTGAGGGCATTATGATGCTTGCGGAATGCAAAAAATAACTCTCTGTTAAAAGGAGAGCACAAAATTGAATCTGAAACTGAAAGAAAAAATCAAAGAGTCACTCTCCGCCGTTCTTCCAATCACCGGAATTGTTCTGATGCTCAGTATTTTCTTGGTTCCGATGGAGCTTGGCAGCATTGTTATGTTCCTTACCGGAGCGGTCATGCTGATCGTCGGAATGGGATTTTTCCAGCTCGGCGCAGAGATGGCGATGACGCCGATCGGAGAAGGCGTCGGCGTGCAGATCTCGAAAATGAAAAAGCTTATAACGGTTTTGCTGACCGGCTTTGTTATGGGCGTCATCATTACCGTATCCGAGCCGGATCTGCAGGTCCTTGCCGGTCAGGTGCCCTCCGTTCCCAATGCCGTGCTGATTATGACGGTAGCAATCGGCGTCGGCTTGTTTCTTGCGCTGGCAATCGTCCGTATCCGCTATAAGATCAGCTTGCCCCTGCTGCTGATCATCTGCTATGCGGCGCTCATCCTTATATCGCTGTTCGTGCCGAAGGAGTTTCTGGCTGTGGCATTTGATTCGGGCGGCGTTACCACCGGTCCTATGACCGTACCGTTCATTATGGCAATGGGCGTCGGGCTTGCCTCTGTGCGGAGCGATAAAAATGCAGCCAGCGACAGCTTCGGATTGGTTGCGCTTTCCAGTGTCGGGCCGATTCTCGCCGTTTTGATCCTCGGTTGTTTCTACAAACCGACTGAGGCTGCGTATACGCTCACCGATGTGGCGACTGTCGTCACCACCCAGGATGTTGCCCGTGTGTTTGCACAAGGTCTACCGCTGTATGCCAAAGAAGTCCTTGTATCGCTGCTGCCGATCATTGCGGTGTTTCTGATTTTCCAAATGATGACCCGCCGTTACCAAAAGCGGCAGATCAAGCGCATTGCCGTTGGCTTTGCGTATACATACATCGGTCTGGTGCTGTTCCTTTGCGGAGCCAATGTCGGCTTTGCACCGCTCGGCTCCTATCTCGGCAAAGAGCTGACCGGGGTGTCCTTCCGTTGGATTTTGATCCCCATCGGTATGCTGATCGGTTATTATATCGTAAAGGCCGAACCTGCCATCCAAGTGCTGAACCATCAGGTAGAGACTGTTACAAACGGCGCTATCTCCGTAAAAATGATGAACCGCTGCATGTCGATCGGTGTAGCCGTGAGCGTGGGGCTGGCAATGCTTCGTGTTCTTACCGGGATCTCTATTCAATGGTTTGTGATCCCAGGATACCTCATCGCTCTGGTGCTGTCCCGTTTTGTTCCGGATATTTTTATCGGTATTGCATTTGACTCCGGCGGCGTCGCCAGCGGCCCGATGACCTCGACATTTCTGCTGCCTCTCAGCATCGGCGTTTGTGAGGCGCTTGGCGGAAATCTGATGACTGATGCGTTCGGCGTGGTTGCGCTGGTTGCTTTGACACCGCTGATCGCCATTCAGCTTATGGGTCTTGTATATAAACTGAAGACTGAAAAGAGGACATCGACGGGAACGGCTGAAATTGCCGACGATTGCGATGCGATCGTTGACCTTGAGGAGGGTGAGTAAAATGGATCATGAGAAAAAAGTATCTTTTCAGCTATTAACGCTGATCACCACGCCAAAGCTTGCCGAGAAGGCAGCGGAAATGTTCAAAAAGGGTGCACTGCCGCTGCAATATCGCTTCAATGCCGAAGGCACCGCCTCCAGCGAGATCATGGACATGCTCGGTCTCGGCAGCATCGATAAAAGCGTTTTGATCAGCATGATCCCGAAAGAACTATCCGATGTCCTGATGGATAAGTTGCGCTCGGAGCTGCAGTTAAACATGGCAAACAGCGGTATTGCATTTACGATCCCGCTGAACGGAGCAAACAACCTGATTTTGCGTATCCTTGCCCAGAATACGGGAAAGGAAGTATTGAATATCGGAGGAAAGGAAGAAAACAGTATGTCTGAAACAAAATACTCTCTTGTTGCGGCAATCGTGAACCGGGGCTTCAGCGGTGATGTGATGGAAACCGTTCGTGGTGCCGGTGCCAAAGGTGGCACTGTGATTCACAGTCGGCGCATCGGAAATGAGGATGTGACCAACTTTTGGGGCTTGAGCGTCCAGGACGAAAAGGAAATCGTTCTGATTCTGACGGAGTCCGCAAACAAGGTGGCGCTTATGAAGTGTATCGGAGAAAGCTGCGGTATGCACAGTGAGGCGCAGGGGATTGTCATGTCCATGCCGATAGATTCCGTCGCCGGCATTTAAGTACGCAGATCGGAGAAATGCTATGTACTGGAATGATTATATATGGTTTATAACCGCTATGCTGTTTTGCACCTTATTTTCTGCGATTGCAAGCGGAAAGGTTCATTCGGCATTTTCAAAATACTCTAAAGTCCGGTGCCGTTCGGGAAAGACCGGATATGATACCGTCGCCCAATTATTGTGGTCGAATCGGGTAAACGGAATATCCGTCGGGCGTGTAAAAGGAAACCTGAGCGACCACTATGACCCGAGAAGAGGCGTTGTCAATCTTTCCGAAAGCACTTACGGCAACAGCTCGGTGGCATCCGTAGCTGTTGCTGCCCACGAAATGGGACATGTCATGCAGAAACAGGAAGGCTATTGGTTTTACAGATTCCGCACAGCACTGGTTTCTGTAGTGAATTTCGGATCAAGGCTGGCATTCCCATTGGTGTTGATCGGGCTTTTGCTTGACGCCTTTGTGATCAGTGCCGATCCTGAGATGGGATTTCACATCGCAATGATCGGCGTGATTTTGTACGGAACATCCTTCCTTTTTACTTTAGTTACGCTGCCGGTAGAGATCAATGCAAGCCGCCGTGCAGGAAAAATGCTTTTGCAGGAAGGAATACTGACGACAGATGAGATGCCGGGAGCAAAGAAAGTACTGTCCGCTGCTGCTCTCACTTACCTGGCTTCACTTATGACTTCTCTCGTTTATTTTCTGCGCTTTTTCCTCTATGTTTTAACCTTATTCGGCAGACGCAACGACAGGATGTAACCGGCGGAGGAAAGCGTGATTATAGAATGAGCAATATTTTGCTGTTGGATAGAAATATAGACGAGGCAGAGAGGATAAGCAGCTATTTTGAAGCGAGAAGTTATGCAGTCATATGGCCGAAAACCATAGCGGATTTACTTTATCATGTTGTACACAGGGATTTTTGCTTAGCCATTTTAGATGTCGCTCTTTCAGCAGAGGACGACCACCGGTTTCTGGATGCTCTACGCAAAGTAAAGGGCGTTCCCATTTTAGTTTTAGGGTCCGATACGGCGGATGCGGAAGAACGCCTCAATTCTCTGCGGGCAGGTGCGCACGCATATCTGTGTCGGCCGTATTCGATGGAAGAATGCTTTGCGCAAGCGCAAGCCCTCATACAGGCGTATTCGCCACACATGCAAACACGGAAAGAGGAAAATAGCTCATGCAAAATGACAGTGGCCGGAAGGCTGCGTATTTCTCCGGAGAGTCGGCAAGCGTTCCTTGGCGAAAAGGAAATTATGCTGACACGAAAGGAATTTGACCTGCTGCTTCTGTTTGCCGAGAATCCAAACAAAGTATTTACCTGTGATCAGCTTTATGATCTCTTGTGGAGTGAGCAGACTGCATATAATGTTGATGAGGTGGTTAAAGCTCATATAAAATCACTCCGGCAGAAACTGTCCGATGACGATTCGGTCCAGATAAAAAATGTTTGGGGTGTCGGCTACCGATTTTGTTACAACAGAAAATAAAACTACCGAATTCTTCCCGATATATTCCCTAAAAAATCCCTATGTTTTGCTATCCTTAGAATAGCAGGAACATAGGGATTTTTGTTGTGGCAGGTCAAAAGACAAACAATATATCGAAAAAAGAAGCAACCGCTTATCTTTGTAAACGGCTGCTCATTTATCAGTTTTCAGCTTATCTGCTTGTTGACACAAGGACACATACTTTTGAACCTCTGCCTCACTCTTTCCGGCGAAGAAATCCATAGCGGTTTTTGAAATATGCCCTCGCACAATATTGGGAAACAGGATCGCATCAATACTGATATCCAATTCTCTCGCAATAAGCAAGATGGTTTCGGCTTTTGGATTGCTGATTCCGTGTTCCAGATCCTGAATAGTACGGATGCTCATATGGAGCTTATCCGCCAGCTGCCTCTGTGTGTAGCCAATCGCCTTGCGCTTTCGGAGCACTTCCGCAGCGAAGGTATCTAATACATTTTGCACTGTAGTTCACCTCATATATATTTTAGTGTGAGCTACAGTTCGTATAAATATCCTTACGGCTCGCATTTAGTGAGTTGTGGTTCGCTTTTTATGTGTGAAAGGAGCACTATGGTACATATGAGGAGGTTCATTTAAGCTAACGGCGGAAGACGAAGTCTATTTTTACTTCTCTTAGAGCATAATACTTGGACACCTAAAACGAGTTGCACTCACGAATATGAGTTGCAGCTCGTTTCTTATGTATTGCAACTGCTTTTCTCAATTATTTGGGACACACCGCCCGGCACATATTATCATAACGACACTTGTATATACGCAGAGGAAAGCGCATTTTCGGATTTTCATGTCCGTCAATGCGCTTTCTTTTGTTTTAACTGTCATTGCCCCGGGTGCCGTTCTCCTCCGTGTTTGTCTGCTCCCATACGCCAGACAAGAAACACGGAGGGTTTTATATGTATAAAAAGAATAATGGCTCAACTGAGCAGGAAATATTGCAAAACCAGTTTTCGGCCTATGTGAAAAAGGCAGTCCATAATCGGAGAATTCAATTTTTGACCGAGAAAAGCCGCAAGTTTCGCTTTGAAACACCGCTTTTTGACCTGGACTATCTCCTGTTCGATACAACGGACATCATTCAGGAGATCACGGATCATGAGACCGTGCGGCAAGCGCTTCGGTCAATCAAGGAAAACGAACGGCGGATCGTCCTTGAAAGAATCATTGAGGAAAAAAGCTTCGGGCAATTATCGGATGAACTCGGTATGTCCTATAAGACTGTAGCCTCACTGTATTACCGTGCAATAAAGAAGCTCCGCCGATTTATGGAAGAAGGTGAATCAAAATGAATTTCAAAGAGTTACTGTTGCAAGCAAAATTCGGAGACAGAACAGCCACAACAGAATTACTGATGCTATATCAGCCCTTGCTACTGAAAGAATCAATTATAGACGGAATTCTTGACGAGGATCTGTACCAGGAGCTTTGCATTGTGTTTATGCGCTGCATAGACCGTTTTGACCCATAAAATAAAAGGGCGGCAGGAGTTTTGCTCCTGCCGCCCTTACTCATCTTCTGAAACTTGCCATAGTATTTTTGATTGCCGCCATACCATCCTCTCCCAGCAGTTCGGCAGCGTCATCAAAGGCGATCTCTTCGGATTTGACCGTCTTTTTCTCCGGCGCCTGTCCGACATCTTTTGGGGTGGGCTTTTCTGAGTATTCCTCCATAATGCGCCGCACGATTGCTTCAATGGCGTCGGTATTAACTGGTGACGGCTGAGGAATATCGGGCGTTTCGGAGCAATGAATGTAGTGCAGAACTGTGTTTACAAGAAACTGTGCTTTCCGGCGCCCCTGCTGATTGAGTATTTCCGCAACCTGCTGATGCTGCGGATCTCCGCCGCTGAATTGAATAGTGAACTTGTAAATATCTTTCTTCGCCATTCACATCACCCCATACAAGCGGCCTTGAACAACAGCTCGTAGCCCTTTGTATTGGCGGAAATCTCATCGACAAAAATCGGTGCGCCGACCTTGCCGGACGCTTCGATTTGTTTCTTCAGTAGGATAGAACCGCCGCCGACAAACACAGCCTTGCCGGAGCGCAAATCAATCATCCGCTCTCTGAGCTTGCCGAAAAGATCGTTGATAAACTGTTGCGCCTGCTCCTGCACGATACGGATCACACTTTCGTCAAAATCGGTAGGCGTATCCTTCAAGATAGCATCAATGTCCGACTCGTCCAGGAGGATGTCAAAATCCGCATTGACCTTGGATTTGATTCCATTGTAAAGAGTGATGACGCCGTTATCCAGTGAGTCGCAGGCAGACAGATCCGCCTCGCCGTTTTTCACCAGCAGATAGTCGGCAGTAAAACCGCCAATGTCCAGCACTGCAACCTTTGAATACGAATGGATCCGCTGATAGATCGGCATAATGGCAGCGTAAGCCTGCGGAAAGCAAATCGCCGTGCTGATGAATACAGAGTACGGTCTGCCGTCGAGCTGGAAGTCAATAATATCCCGGTTCAGAAAATAGTTTTCAAACCGTTCGTATTGCGCTCCGTAATGGGCAGGCGGCAGGCCTACCGCAAGCTGCACATCTACGATCTCGTCCTTGCGGTACTCGGTTCCGGCAAGCTCAAAGGCAACGGCAAACAGCGTGAGGATAAAATACCGTTCGTCAGCCGTCTTGTCCCGCATATACGGGATGCGCTGATCGGTGAGGGTATAATACTTGCCCTTGTAGAACAGAACATCCTTTCCGAAGGGCGGCTTTGTGTCGCTTTCCCGAAGCCCGGACACAAAGGTCCTGTGGTTGGTTTTGATTTGTTTATTCCCGTGGTCGATACTGATTAGCATGGTAAAATCTCCTTTGTTTTTGGTTTATACTCTTTAATTACGACTTTAATGCGTGTTATTTCAACAGATTTCCGCAAAGGGGCAAAATAGTCCCGCAAGTAAAAAATAGTGATAAGACAAAGCACCTCACGGGGAAAAATCCCGTGAGGTGCTATTCGCTCATATACGATTATGGTCGTTTCGTGCTGAAGTCCTTGAAAGTAATTTGAAGGATGACTTCTTCTCGTGTCGAGGTTACAGATTGCACCTTAGCCTCCAGCAAGTCGGGCATAGCCTGTGCCGTCAGTTTATATAAACTGCGGTAGCGACCTACTATATTGATCCCGGCCTTTACAACGACTGGTATCTCATCGCTGGCAATTCCGATCCGACTGCAAAAGTCGAGAACGGTGATCTTTCTCATGGCAACTCCTTTCTAATGCTTGGGTGAGCAGAGGAGCCTACCACCCAATATCCATTCCTAACTGTTCCATTGCCGACTCCATAGAGAGAACTTTCATCCGCTTGGCGTCAAACACCGAAAAGGAGAGAAGCTCCCCATTCTCGTCGCAGGCAATGGAATTTTCCGATAAAACCGCAGCGTCAAGCTCCTGAATTCCGGCGTACACATTGCCCTCGTTATCCATAAGATACGGAAAAGAAGGTGTGACCTCGCATCCGTTCATCATAAGCCGCGTTCCTTCCGGCAGCTCCATCAGCAGTTTTTCCTTATCCCTGCCGGCAGGCTCCATATCGAACAGTGTCTGCTGTCCGAAATAGGAGCCGGCATATAGCTTTCGCTTCATATAAGGATACTTGCCGGTTTCCGTCTGCACCATCTGCTTGATGCGCCCGACATTGTTCTGCATGGCAGACCAGTCGATCACTTCGTGCAATCGGTGCTCATTGTAGTAACCGGCGCTGAGGTTTACCGCCGCCGTTTTAAGATACGGCGCAACAACGGAGATGTCGCTGAAGGAGCCCATCGCCTCACGGAAACCAAAGGAGCAGACAAATTCGGAAAACTCCGGGTTGTCGCAGTTGTAGAACACCGCGTCGTTGTTCCCTCGGCGGTCCATCTCTACAATGTAATTCACATTGATTTGGATTCCGCTCCGTTCAAACGCCGTGGCTCCTTGTCCGCCGGTCTCCTCATCCTCGCAGAACAGCACATGGCAGCGTACTTCGCTGATGATTTGCAAGATCATATATACGCCGCACCGGTCGTCGCCGCCGATCCCTTGCGGGGACATGATGTAGCGCCCGTCTTCGGATCGGCAGATGATGTGCGGCGGTTCATTATGTACGGTGTCCAAATGGGCAACCAACAGCACCGGCACTGTGCCCTCAGCATAGAGGAAGCCTTTCTTTTTGACTGTTTCATAGCCAAGCTTCTTCAGGTGACCGGCCAGATAATGCTTCAGGTCCTTTTGCCGCATACGGAGAATATCATCAAATCGGATCATCTCGCACCGCCTTCCGCAACTGTGATCGAAGTCCTGTGGCAGAACGCATTGCCGATAATGCGGCAGATACTGCAAACGCTGCAGGCCGCACACGGCTCAAGCGATGCCCGGTAACAGGACTCGCATATCTCTACCAATCGACCTCCGCGGTCATAAGCCGGATACATCGTTCCGTGGATCATCTCACCGCACGAGCCGCAGATATGCAGGCACGCATGGCAATGATAGGTTCCTTCCACATATCTTGCATTTTGCTTGGGGACAGTGTTGCCGCAATCCATGCAGACAACGGTATCCTCACATCGGCATTTCAAATGACCCGAATGGTATGCTTGACCGCAGCAAACACAGAATGACGGTCCTCCGATGACGAAATGACTGGGTGCGGCAGCGGTTTTTAGCATTGACAGGTTCCCGTAGTAATTATAGTCGGGATATTGCCGGCTGCCTTCCCCGCTGGTGCAGCACTCCTTCACATCCTCACGCTTCTTTTTCAGCACCCAGCGATTCGGCACGCCGAGGCAGGCCGCGATCGCTTTCTGCACGATGCTGCGGTACAGATCCATCTGCTCCGACAGATCGCTCGGATAGAGCCTTGATTGAAACAGCGTTTGATCCTTGTAGAAAAACATCTGCCGTGACCGTCTCGGCGCACGGTAATAATGATCTTTTACTTCCGGGTCAACCGTGAAGAAAATCATACTTACATCGTCTGTCATATAGGACAGCGCTCCGGCCTGATAGCTGCCGCTTTCGAGATTGTGGCAGGAAGTCCAGGTGTTGTCCTTGTTGGACATTTCAAGAAAATCACACGGGTGCAGAGATAACAGCGCCGTTTTGAGCATTTGCAAAGGATTCAGAGAATCGGAAAGCTGGGCAAATACCGCATTATAATGCTCATGCCCGTCCACACCGAAACTGCGGCACAGTTTGCCGATGATCCGGCTGGTTTTCTGTCCCTCAGCGCATTTTATACCGCCACGGGTACGGATGATCTCCAGCGTTTGCTCGGACAGCGTGCTGCTGTACTCGTTGACAGCGGCACGCAGAGCAATGCGGAAATCCTCCAAACGCTGTTCTTCATTGATCTGCTCGGCGGCAAGATCCTCCATAGTAAAAGCAATCTCGTCCACGACATCACGCTGAATACCGCGCCCCTCGTCAAAGGAAAACACGATTGCCTTTGCGTCCTCATCCCAATTCGGATGGCGGCGCAGCAATTCGAGCAAGCCTGCTTTTTCTTGTGCCCATAAGTTCAGATTTGTCATAACGCCGGTTTCGCCAAAGGATTTTTCATACTTATACATGACCTCGTAAAAGGCCTTTTTTAATTCTTCCATTCGTTTCAGTCCTTTCCTAAATAGTATTTGCTTCAAATTCAACGCCGATAAAATCATCGGCAGTCAGAATATGCTTGCCGCTGTACCATTCGTCGCCGACGATCTGCTCAGCGGCCTCTTTGCTTTCTGCCGTCACATCGACCGTTCGTTTCAGCGCTTCGGTTATGGTGACCCTATATTTCTTTGCCATAGCATTTCCTCCGATCCGACAAGGGCGGAGAAGAAAAACTTCCTCTCCGCCCGTCATTCTATTGATTATTTATTCTCCGATCATACGGAAAAACTCTGCCGGCGACAGTACGGCAACGCCGAGCGCTTGCGCCTTGACGAGCTTACTGCCGGCATTTTCGCCGCAGATCAGGTAGTCGGTATTCTTGGATACGGAGCTTCCGGCTTTCGCACCCAAAGAATATATCTTCGCATTGATGCCGTCACGGGTGTACGGCTCGACCTTGCCCGTAACCACGAGCGTTTTCCCCACAAAGGGGTTGTCCTGTACGACGAACATAGCGGTTTCTTTCTTTTCAATGTTTACCATAGGCTTTAATTCCTCCCATAAAATGCGGTTTTCTTCAACTGAAAACCATTCGTGAATGTTGTTATGCAGCGTTTCTCCGAAATCGGGAAGCTGCGTAAAATCATAGCCGGAATCGACCGCTACCTCAAAGGCACGGAGACTCTGATCGAAGCATCGACCGAGCGCAGCGCTGGCTGTGTTGCCGATCATCGGAATATCCATTGCGATAAGATAGCGTTCAAATGTGGTATTGCGGCTTTTTTGAATCGCATCCCACAACCGCTGCCAGGACCTTTCTCCGAAACCGTCCATACGGATGATCTCGTCCCGGTGATTATCCAGCCGGTAAATATCCGTAAAATCCTGAAGCCAGCCACGGGCAATGAATTGCTCCAGCGTCGCCTCTGACAGTCCATCAATGTCCATCGCTTTCTTTCCGACGAAGTGAACGAATTTCCTCAGATTCTGCGATGCACAATTCGGATTGTGGCAGAACAGTGTTTTCGTCAGCTTCAGTTCGCCGTCGATCCGCTTCTGCGTGGTATGGATCATCGTCTGATACCCACAGCAGGGGCAGAGAGACGGAACCAGCACTTCCATTGAAAAATCTCCACGGTCAAGGTTTTCTTCGACCTGAGGGATGATCATGTTCCGCTTACTCACCAGAATGCGGTTGCCAGGCATCAACTCAAGCCCCTCAATAAAAGAGAGGTTGTGCAGCGTTGCACGGGACACCTCGCATCCGTCGATCTCTACCGTGTCAAAAACAGCTACCGGAGAGATCTCACCGGAACGGGTCGGCGTCCACTCAATGTGGTCGAGCCTTGTTTCAAAGAGCTCGTCTTCAAACTTAAAGGCAATACCGTCCTTGAAATGGTGCCCTGTCCGTCCGCAGGTGCGGGAGTAGGAAATGGAGTCATAGGTCATGACCAGTCCGTCGATCGGCAGATCATCCTCGGCCGCTTTGTCCCGCAGCACCTTAATGTGCAGATCCATCATATCGTTATTTGCCGTTGTGAACTGAAGAGAGCGCACTCTGTCGAAGCCGAATTCAGTGAGCTTTGCCAGCTTCATGCGTTTGCTGTCCGTCTCGGCCTCGATCTCCGGCAGTCCCTCTATGACCGCAAAGGGTAAAAAGTGGACGCACCGCTTGGCGCATACCGCAGAATTGTAAGCACGGACGGAGCCGGCGGCAAGATTGCGGCTGTTTCGGTACGGCTTTCCCGTACTGTCAACCAGCTTTTGGCGCAGCCGTTCAAAGTCGCTACAGTGAATAAAACTCTCACCGGCAACGACCAGTCTTTCCTTGTACGGGATCTGCACCGGTATTCCTTCGATGGCTTCGGCGTTGTGGGTAATATCCTCACCGATGTCGCCGTTGCCCCGGGTAGAGAGCCGTTGCAGAAGGCCGCCCTCATAAATGATCTCGGTCGTCAGTCCGTCCAGTTTCAGTGAGAAATCCACTGTGCGGCCGTCCTGAAATGCAAGCAGCTCGCTTATCAGCTTTGTCTTATCCAGCGATAACAGCGGAATATCGTGCTTTGCCTGCGGCAGCCTCGACACAACGGGGTAGCCCACGGTCTGCGTCGGTGAATTGGACATCACCACGCCGGTTTCTTTCTCCAGTTCAGTCAGCTCATCAAAGAGCCGGTCATATACAGCGTCCGATACTGACGGAGCATTCCGGTTGTAATACTCGTCCCGGTATGTATTGAGCCGGGCGGTCAGTTCACGCTGCCGTATCAATCTTTCTTTCACTCTGTATCATCCTTTCTCGTTATGCTGCCCGTTCAAGAGCAGGTGCGTATAGCACATTTTCTTTCCAGCTTTCGATAAACCTCTTCACCTTGGGCGGCGGGATAACGTTGTTCTGGATCCTTGCCTGAATGACATCCCCATGCTTCACCTCTACCGTACAATACGGCTTTTTCGGTGCGGACGCTTTTCGGATGAAAAGGATCGTGGTATTGTTTTTTACCACATCTTTCACATAGCGTCCGACACAGTGGTGCAGTTTATCGCCCTCCCGTGTGATCTCTTTTGCGGAATGCGGAGGAATAACGACAAACCCCATTTGGGTGTATCCGTAACGGTGCTGCAATCCCTCAAACATTTTAGCAATTCTCCGATCATACGCCTGCGACACATCATTCCGGGACATATCATTTACCCGGTCATGCTCCGCCTTCAAATCATTCGGAAACAGGACAAAGCTGCTTTTCATATCGTGCTCCAATAGTTCGCACATACAAAGGTAATCCTTATAGTCGGACATCATCTCACGCATGGAATAATAACCGGGGGCGTAATAAGAGGTCTTTCGGTGTGTGGCAAACTGTTCCGTAGCATACCGCATCAGCTTATGGGGCGTCATATAGCGCAAGGGAACCGTAATATACGCTTCCTCTCCGATGTCGTTTTTGCTGCACCATTTCATCAGTTCCAGATCCGGTCGGATATTATCCCGCAGAAATGCTTTGATCATCGTAAGCTGGTCCGGCCCGGGGTCGATCGTCTGCAAAAGCGGTATATATTTTTTACCGACGCCCAAAACCTCTGTTACGGTTTTGCCCTTGCTGTTGAGCACGCTGTCGTCATAGAAACGAGCCCCGCCCGTATCGCCGTAAGCAACATAGGTTGCGAGACGATAGAGCTTCAGCTTTACCAAATACTCCAGCATAGGATAGCGTAAATACTTCTGCAGATACTGCCCGGCATACAAAGGCGTGGGATCTCCTGCATAATATTCCTTCAATGCGGAATACTGCCACGGCGTTCCTTTCAGTTCACTGTCCAGATTCCGATGATAGAGATAACCGCAGCAGTCTGCCTCAAAATTGTAGTACCACCGGCTGAATACCGGCCTGTCACCCGGATGCCACGGTGTAATGCGATCCCGGGAATAACCGTAATAGTAGCTTTCACTGGCTATGATCTTGCTGCCGTCCCATTGAAGAAACAACCGTGCGTTTTCATAAACATGAAACTCCGGCGTGTCGCTTTTCGGATAACGGCGGTAGGCTTTTACGAAACGAATGATCATTTCGTTGCTACCCAGCCGCTGAATAACCTGTGCAGTAGAACGGTCAACTATATATCCGCGGCGCCCACGGCTCTTAAAGGTGATTTTCCTCTTGCAGTGTGGGCAAATGCCTTCGCCGTTGTGCTTGGCTTCAGCGACCGATACATTATGCTTGCAGGCAGTACAGTATGCGTTTTTCGGCGCTTTTCCCTTGGCATAATCATAGAAGATATAATGCGGCAGGGTTTCTCTGTGCATAAAGCCTTTGATGTCCCTGGGTAATGCGCCTACCGGTTTCATCCGCTCGATGATCCTGCGCTGCTTTTTCAGTTCATTTTCCCTTTGTTTTTTCCGCAATAAATCCAACTGAAGCAGGCAGAGGCTTTCAAATCCTTTTTGCTTTTCGGACTGACAATATCTCGTGACCCGTCTCTCGTCGGCCTGGGAATAGAAAGAGCATTTATCCCTGAAAAAGTAATCCTTTCCGAGATTCTCAAACATAGACTGCTGCCAGCGTGTGCCTTTATCATCGGTGCATAAGGTGATATAGCCGCCTTTCTGCTGAAACATTGTCCAGCGAGGGTTATGATTTCCGGCCAGCACACTTTCCTTTGCGTAGATATACAGTACCAGCGTGCGCTGATGGTCGATATTTTTGATCGCCGTGCGCACCACATACTTCACCTGATCGGCACAGAAGATGCCGTTTTTCGGGTTAGGGCTGCTGCTCGGCATTGCAAATTTACGCAAGACTCTTTTATTCATCATGCGCCCACCTCAAACAAATTCATCTGCGTGCTATCGTTCGGGAGTTCCTCTGCCGGCGGCTCCTTTTGGGGGACCGGCTTTTTCTTGTCGGCCTTCTTTTTGGATTTCGGAGCAGGCTTTCCGGGATAGGGCTTCGGAACGAATTTTTCCTCCTTTTCCTTGTCTTCCTCTGCGTCCATATCCATAAAGTATTCTTCGGCCCAGAGATAGCACATATCATCCGGCACATCACAGCCATAACTGCCTGCAATCGGCTGCTCATCGTTGTCCTTCATTTCCTGCTCGGCAAATTCCTTGGCCTTGCGGGTAATGTAACGGAAACAACGGATCATGTTCTTGCGGGGGTGCATGACCTGCCGGGCAAACTCCGGTTCGCTGAGGCACTTCGTCTGGATGTGCTCGGTCACGCATTGCTTCATATTGCGGCGGGTCAGACGCTCGGCATCATCCCCGACACGCTTCATTGAAGCCATCATGACCTCATCATCGCCCATAGCCACAGCGTTTTCCCAAGCAGCTTGTTCAGCTTCGGCTTTTTCACGCTGTTTTTGCTCCCATTCGGCTTTGCGCTTGGCTTCGGCCTCCTCGTGAGCACGGCGCGTTTCGTCCTCGGCCGCAGTATCCTGCATTCGCTGAAGCACTTCCTGTGCGGCCGCTGCCTCCGCCTGCTGTCGCTCATCATCTCGTTGTTCTGCAACAGCAGCCAGGTCGGCGCCTTTCTGCAGTTCCGTATTGTTGGTATCAACACTCATAAAATGTTCCTCCTATAAAAATAGGGATACAGCGCAGTTTTACCCACGCTGTATCCCATTCTTGACCTATAGCCGTTTCCGGCTGTTCCTATTTCTTTGCGAGCATCGGAGAAAACTTCACCGGACAAAAACCGTCTGTGTCACGGTAGAAATAACGCCGTCCCGTGTCGTCATACAGTTCTATCACATCGGATGGGGCGACGCTCCTGCCTCGGTAATCCTTTGGCAAAGCATCACCGAAAAGCTCGGCAATGCGTGTGAGCCGCCCTGTATCACTCGCCGTTTCCTCACAATGCAGCATACCGTCATGTATCAGCCTGTACTGCGCCGCCGGCGGGTATTCGTGACCTGCTTTTTGCAGTTCCTTTATTCCGACGAAGGCAAAGGGAATGACCTTGTAAAGACTAACATCCAACTGGTATATCCGAAACCGTTGCTCCTGCCTTTGCGACAGCAACCGATTTTCAAGCTCGTCGGAGCTTCTGACAAACAAAGAATACTCTTCCTCCGTCAGCCCGAGATATTCGTGCAGCTCACACGCACATTCAGTGCTTTCGTGCCACTGTGCAATATCATCGTCGATCACTTCAAAGTCACAAAGACCGTACATAAATCTTTGCCTGAAATTCTTCTTGCTATCCTCCTTTGCGTAGGCGTTTCGCTTTAAGGCAAGCTGCCAGTCGTCCACGCCCTTGTAATTCGGATTCCAGTTGAGTCCACGGCACACCATGCCGTATTTCCTTGCCAATTCGTGCAGCTTCAAGGCGCCCTTGCAGGCAGCCTCATTCCGGTATTTGTCCATATCCTCCGATTCAATGATCGTATGCGTGCCGTTCTCTGCCAGCTCTTTCAGTAGAAGCTCCAGCTGCGCCATATTGTTGACGCCGGCCGTAGCGGCAAAGGAACGGTTCATCAGATAATGGGCAATGTCGGATTTCAAAAGCCCTTCCGTCACATAGACAACGCCTGCATTCGGATCACCGACAAAATGCGCCGGGCTTCCGGAGGAGGTGCCTTTCGGCTTACCGGCAGACGAAAACCAGATGTATTTGGCCCCGTCCTTTTCCGGCGGATCATCCTCATTCTTCAGCGGCACATCCAAACGGATCTGAAAGCCGCTGATAAGCCCTTGCCATGTCCGTGCAGGGATCATAATGCCGGCGGTAAAGCTGGAGCTGGCAATCGTCCACTGACCGTCCTTTTGATAAAATCCCGGCACGCCATCCAGCTGATGCCCGTTTTGCAGAAGCCGGTTTGCCAGTGAACGACACATATAGAAGGGAGGCATAGTCTTGTAGCCCAACCTCTCGATCTGTTCATCCGGCAAGCCTCTGACCGTTTGCAGATGCGCACGGTGCTCCTTGGATAGCGTCAGCATAGCAAGAAGTGCGGTATAGGTCTTATGGCGCACGGCAATGTCGGCAGCAGGCGCAGCTTCGACCGGCGTTTCCTTCGGCTTATCCGGGTACTTGACCGCATGATCCGAAAGGTTTACTCCGTTGAGCAGCGCATCGCTGATCTCCCGATAGGCAGTGCTCGTGCTGATGCTATGCACCTTTGCATATAAAGCCAGCATACCGCCGCTTTCATCGCAGTAATTGCACCGCCAGGTATCGGTCTGCGTGTTGATGTGCATTTTCCCTCGCTTGTCATTACAGATGGGACAATCCACATAAAGCCCTTGCGGGCTCGGCCGCCGTATCCGTAAGTGAAGCAGTTCCGCCACATCCGTTATGTCGAACGAAAAATCATGCGGCTGGCTCATGAACAAGCCTCCTTTCTAAAGAAATATCGGTGAATTTTAGCTTGCTCTTTGCATTTCATCCAAAGACGCCTGCATGATCGTAGCTGCCGCACGAAGAATGTTATCATTGCCGGAATAGCCGTTGATGTACCATTTCAGGCTCGCAGGGCGGCGGTCAGCCACTTGCGACATCGCCCAGCCCTTGCAGGTGCCGAGAGGCACGATCACATTGCCGGCCTCTTCGTAGGTCATCATAGAGCAGATCTCATCGACCGGCATATCCGAGGAATAAGTCGGCGCTGCCGTATCGGTATCGGCGGTTTCTTCCTCAGTTTCTTCGCCCTCAGCATCTTCCATAGCAGGAGCAACAGATTCCATAACCTCTGCGGCAGGAGCTTCTGCAGCGGTTTCCTGAACAACAGGGGCTTCCTGCACAGGCTCGTTGATTACTTCTGTCGCCGCTTCGGCAACCGTAACCGGCACTTCTGTGGAAACTTGCTCCGCCGTGGCGGGTTCCACTACTGTCGGCTGCTCTTTGACGGTTTCGGCCGCTTTCTCTGCGTTCACTGCAGGTGCGGCAGCAGAAAACTGTACGCCAAAACCGGCGTCCGATAATGCCTGGTCGATGGCAGCGTGCTGCGCTGACTCGATATACAGACCGCCCGGAGTGGCTTTCGCCTCTCTCTGGGCAATGAAGCTGGATCTCGGCTGTGCGTCGTTCTTGTCGAAATACACACGCGCCTCGATGATCGCCAGCTGATCCGTAATCTTGAGGGAGGACAGCTTGATCCTGCCGTTCGGATATTTCAGGCGGAACCAGAGCTTTTTGTATTTGAGGTCAAGAACCTTTTCGCCCTTGGTCGTTCTGCGCAGAAATTTGAGCGGGTCAAAGCCCTGCACCTTGTTCAGCTCGGAAACCACAGGGACAGATTCATACATCGTTGCACTTTGATTTGTATTCATACGGGAAATCTCCTTTCATAAATAAACACGAAGCACTCCTGCACTTTTCTGCAAGCCGCTTCGTATCAACTGACCTTTTTCAATTCATTTTGGCGGGTAAAGGCTTTCAGATATTTGCCGATACGCTCGCCAAGCTGCGTATTTCGTTTTCCGGTGGCCTTTTTGAGGATCGCCATGATCAGCGCTTTCTTCTGACCGACCGGGATGACTTGCTCCTTCGCACGGGTGATCGCCGTGTAGACGATGTTCCGATTCAGCATAATGTAATGGCTGCGAAGAATAGGCATGATCACAATATCAAATTCCGAGCCCATCGCCTTATGTACGGTAGTCGCATAAGCCAGTTCCATATAGCTCATTTCTTCCATACCGTATTCGGCAATACGGTCGCCGGAAAATTCGATCGTCACGACCATTTCGTTCTTTGCATTGCGCCCCATTTTGCGAATGTAGCCGATGTCACCGTTGGATGCCTTCGCATTGTTTTTTGTCTGCATCACCTTGTCGCCCACACGGAAGTAGTGGCTGCCGACCTTCAGATCGGCAAACTCGTCCCTCGCCGGATTGACAAGCTCTCGGATAGCGGCGTTAAGCTGCTCGACCGAGGCCGGCCCTTCCGAACGGAACGGAGAGAGTATCTGCACCTTTTCGATTCCGTGCAAAGCGACCTGTTCACAGAAGATCCTGCAGATCAGGTCAGCGGCATCTTCCTGTGTCTGGCACTTGACAAACTGAAAATCCTCGCCGTACTGAAGGTCGATGTTGGCCTCATTGATGCGCTTTGCATTGTAGGCAATGAGGCTGCCTTTTTTCTGACGGAAGATCTCATTGAGTACCGTAACGGGGATAAGTCCGCTGTCGATCAGCTCACGGAAGACATCGCCGGCGCCCACGCTTTGCAGCTGGTCCACATCACCGGTCAGGATAACTCTCGTACCCATACGGACACGGCTGAAGAATTGCCTTGCCAGCCACATATCGATCATGGAGCTTTCGTCCACGATGATGAGGTCGGCATCAAGCGGCTCTTTTTGTTTATCCCTTTGGATCGGCTCACTGTCGCCCAGCAGCCCTAAAAGGCTGTGCAGCGTTTTGGCGTCGTTTCTGCCCGTGCTTTCTGCCATTCTTCGGCTGGCTCGTCCGGTCGGAGCGGCAAGAAGGATCTTCCCCTTGGGGCAGAGCATCTGAAAGACCTCAATGATCGCCCGCAAGACTGTGGTTTTACCGGTACCGGGAGAGCCTGTGATGATAGACAGATTACTGCGAAAAGCCATATACACCGCCTCGCTTTGCCTTTGTGAAAGGGCAAGACCGAGGTTTTTGCGGACATATTCGAGTGATTCGGATATATCCAGCGTGACCGGCGGTACAGCCAGCATTTCCGCAATTTTCCGGGCGGTTTCATCCTCCTGCACGAAAACATTGCTCTGATAGATGTTGCCGTTGCTTGAAACGATCTCACCCTTGAGGATCATATCCTGAACAACGGCGTCCACTTCCTCGGGCGTGACCTTGACCTGTCCATCGGTAATATTCTCATTGAGCAGCTTCACACCCGTTTTCGCAAGCGCATCTTCTTCCAGAAAAAGATGGCCTTTTTCGTTGCGCCCCGTATCCAATGCCGCAAATACGGCGCCGTGGATCCGCATAGGAGAATTCAGCGGCAGATCGCCCTTGCGGACGATGGCATCGACTCTCTTAAATCCGAATCCGGATACCTGGCACAATTCATAGGGGTTCTTTTGCAGAATGTCTACGCTGCGGGAGCCGAAATGCTCATAAATCTTCATGGCCGTTACCGGCGTGACATTAAATGGGGTCAGCAGGATCATCAGATCCCGCACGCACCGGCTTTCCGCATAGGAGGCTTTGATGTCCTCCAGCTTATCCGGGGTGATTCCTCGAATCTCCAGCAGTCGCTCCGGCTCGTTTTCCAGCACACGCAATGCGTCGGCACCGAAGCGGTTTACGATCAATGCGGCAGTCTTTTCACCGACGCCTTTGATCAGCCGGGAGGAAAGATAACCGTATACGCCCTCTTTGGTCTGCGGCACGATCTCCTCGCACTTATCGACCTGCAGCTGAACACCGTGTTTTCCGTTCTCCCATTCGCCGTCCAGGATCATGCTCACCTTATCGGTTTGAGGCAATTCATACCCGACGGCGATAAACCGGATCATATTGTCCCGGTGACGGTAAGCACTCCGTGCCTGCTGCGGTACGCTTTGGTCGGAGGTTTTCACGCTGATAATGCAATACTTATTGCTCGGATTATAGAAGATCGTCCGGTCATAAGTCCCGACATACCCCACGGTTCACCACTCCTTTCTCGTTTTCTTTCTGTGCATCGTTTTTCATCTGCACCATCCTTTCTTCCGTTTATGCCGCCTCGTCATATTTGCGCTTTACATAGAAGCGGCGGCTTTCCGATACCGTCACATAATCCTCGTAAATATCGGGATGTTGTGCTTTCAGCCGTATCAGCCCTTCCTTGCCGATGTCGGGCTTTCTCGTAGGCTTGTAGCTGATGGAATAGAAAACGCCGCCGCTGTTTGCCGTAGCCGTGCAGCTTCGTCCCATTTCCGCTACAATGCGCCCTTGCAGCCGTTTCATCTCGTTTTCGACCCGCTTGACCAAACGGTTCAATTCCGACTTTTCCGCCTGCAGCTCGGTATAGCGCACCAGACTGCTTGCCAGCGGCACGCTCAGCTCGATCTCAGGGGCGTTTTCGTCGGCAGGGCCGAAGTGACGCCGAACGCTTTCAAGCGTCAGCTCACCGTCCTCTGTGTACGGCGGCGGTGTCTGTGTCAGAACATGGTCGTTCCAGAAGTTGCCCTCCAGAGCGATCATTTCCGCCTCGTAATCCGGGTCACGCTCAATGTGCCGGATGATAACTTCATTTTCGTTGTTGCCGTAAAGGCAGCAGAAGTACACCTCATCCATATTCATCACGCACATATAATGGCGGCCCTGGATCTCGTAGTTGACGGGAACGATCTCCTGTCCGTCGCACCACCAATGATCCTTTGCGTTGTAGTTTGTGGTCTTGATCTCAAGGATCGCCGTTTTGCCGTTTGGCAATCGGATGAAGTAATCAATGTCTGCCAGCATATAGGTGTAGACCGGGTGATAAAACATCTTCTTCACCTGATAGATCTCAAAACCTGTTTTCACATGGAAAATCTCAGCGACCAGATCCTCAAGCAAATGCCCAACCTTCTTTTGCACCCAGTTGCTTTCGCCGTCCTCATACGATACGACTTTGAGTTTGTCGTAGTAGAGGTCGCGGGCGGTCGCAAATGGGGACACACCTAAAATGGCAGCGGCGTCACTTCCGCCGATCCCTCTGCGGCGATATTCCAGCCATTCCTCCTCCGGCAGATCTGCCGTGTCAACCAAAACCAGCGGTTCGTAGGTACTCGTTGTATTCGGCATATTATGCACCTCGATTCTGAGGCTGATAAAGCCTTGTGTGAGGGACATATACCGTTTTCAGCGGGTACTTTGCAAGCTTTCTTGCCTCCTTTCTTTTCACCTGCTGCTTGAACACAGCAGGTCTGGACACGCTTCTGTGCGAGTGCCGATGGGTTCGTCTTTTCATTCGGTTTCCGCCTTTCTAAAATGTATTCCAAAAGCACGAAGGCTTTTTGGGCATAAAAAAAGCGAGAACAACAGCCGATGCCTTTTCAGGCATTCATGTCCGTAATGAATTACGAACAGGCGTCATTCTCGCAGAGGATATAAATATCCTTAAAAAATAAAAAATGCCAGTACATAACTGGCCTCACGGCACAGTTATACTACTGACATACTGCAAACTTAACGATATGTGCAATGCAGAAACTTACTGCCGGTCCTTACGGACAACGCACAAAAATCAATTACAGAAAAAGTATAGCACAATATATCGTGTTTGTCAAGAATTTAGAAACTATATATAGTTGTGCGGACGGTAATACGGAAAAGGAGATTTTGCTTTTTTGAATCTTGATTGCAGAAAAGGCGGGTATGCCTCCGTGTTTATTAGTGAACGGATAGAGGAAGAAGCTCTATCCGCTTATGCACCTTGAAAACCGAATATCCTTCCGCTGGGAGTTATACAGGATCTGCGGACAGTATGCCACAATGATCGATTCGGAGCGTGCCCACAGAAGAATTGCCGCATAGCGGCAGCCTGCCAATACGCGGCTGAAATGGGCGCAGGAAATGGCCCGGCGGACAGGCGTTTTTAATTTGAACACAAACTAAATATAAATATATGCGGACAGCCCCACACGGGATCTTTTGCGAAAAGTAGTATAATGACAATATCGCAAGGATACTCCATTGCTGCAGGCTGTCAGAAAGGAGGAAAACATGGCGGAATACAAACCGACAGCATTACAGACGAGCAAAAGATACTTGACAGCAACGGATGTTGCCGAATTACTCGGTGTTTCCCGCAGTACGGCATACCGCATTATCAAGCGGCTTAACAGTGAACTGGAAAAAGCCGGAAAGCTGACTGTGGCGGGCAAGGTATCTGCCAAATATTTTTACGAGAATACCTACCTGTAAGTGACGAGGGAAACCGTATCCGGGCGATGAAACTTTTACAGATCGGAGGTGAAATCATTGCCGACCTACAAAGACGAAAAGACAGGGTTATGGTACTGTAAATTTGTTTACACAGATTGGACAGGCACCAAAAAGCAGAAAAAGAAGAAAGGTTTTCGCCTGCAAAAAGAGGCCAAGCAGTATGAACTGGATTTTCTGAGCAAGACATCAAATTCCTGCGATATGCTTTTTAGTGATATGGTAGAGATCTATATGGATGACTGCAAAGCCAGAATCAGACCGACTACCTACAAAGGGAAAGAGGACATCATTGCGGTACATATTATGCCGTATTTCAAGAATTTGAAAGTCAATGAGATCCAGCCGATGAATGTGCGTCGCTGGCAAACCGAGCTGATGAACAATCAGAAGAATTATAAGCCAACCTATCTGAGAACTCTGAACAGCCAGTTGTCTGCGATTTTCAATTTTGCAGTCAAGTATTACGGCCTCGGCAGCAATCCGGTACAAAAAAGCGGAACTATCGGTAAAAAGAATTCTGGCTTGGAACAGATCTGGACAGCGGACGAATTCAAGATTTTTATTGATGCCGTCAGTGATAAGCTGCAGTCCAAGGTCATCTTTAATCTGCTTTACTGGACAGGAATGCGATCCGGAGAAATGCTGGCTTTAACCCTGAACGATTTCGACTTTGAGGAACGGACGGTTTCCATTACAAAAAACTATGCGCGTATAGACGGCGAGGACCTATTCCTTGACCCAAAGACGCCAAAAAGCAATCGCAAAATCACCTTGCCGCAATTCGTTTGCGATATGGTAAAGGATTATGCCGACAGATTGTACGGCTACGATCCGTCAGATAGACTGTTTGAAGTAACAAAGCATTATTTGAAGCACGAAATGGAAAGGGGCTGCAAGAAGACCGGACTCCGGGAGATACGGGTGCACGATCTTCGTCACAGCCACGCCAGCTTGCTGATTGAACTCGGTTTTGCACCGCTGCTGATCAGCGAACGCCTCGGGCATGAGAGCGTAACGACAACTTTGGAGATTTATTCCCACCTGTACCCGACAAAACACGGGGAAGTTGCAGACCGCTTGGAGGCTTTCGCATAAATTTTTCGTGTACCCGCCGTGTACCTTTCATGTACCCGGAGCAAAAAAGAAACCCGAAAACCCTTGAAAATAAAGGGTTTTCGGGTAAGTGGCGATTACTCCCACTCCACCGTTGCAGGCGGTTTGGAGGTGATGTCGTAGACAATGCGGTTGATATGCTTCACCTCGCCGACGATGCGGCCGGAGATCTTGTCCAGCAGCTCGTAGGGCAGACGGGACCAGGTGGCGGTCATAAAGTCCTGAGACTGCACGGCACGCAGGGCCAGCGTATAGTCATAGGTGCGCTCATCGCCCATAACGCCTACGCTGCGCAGGTCCGTCAGCACGGCAAAATACTGGCTGGTGGTGCGATCCAGACCCGCCAGAGCCATTTCCTCCCGGAAGATGGCATCGGCATCCCGCAGGATGGCCAGCTTTTCCTCGGTAATCTCGCCGATGACGCGGATGGCAAGGCCCGGACCCGGGAAGGGCTGACGCCACACCAGCTGCTCCGGCAGACCCAGCTCCAGGCCCAGCTGCCGCACCTCGTCCTTGAACAGGCGGCGCAGAGGCTCCACGATATCCTTGAAATCCACACAGTCCGGCAGACCGCCCACATTGTGGTGGCTCTTGATGACGGTGGACTCACCGCCCAGACCGGACTCCACCACGTCGGGATAAATGGTGCCCTGGGCCAGGAAGTCCACAGCGCCGATCTTCTTGGCCTCCTCCTCGAACACGCGGATGAACTCCTCGCCGATGATCTTCCGCTTGCGCTCGGGGTCCGTGACGCCGGCCAGCTTGCCAAGGAACCGGGGACCGGCGTTGACACGGCGGACATCCACGTTGAACTGCTTGGTCATCACATGCTCCACCTGGTCGCCTTCGTCCTTGCGCAGCAGGCCGTGGTCCACGAAAATGCACGTCAGCTGACGGCCCACCGCCCGCTGCAGCAGCGCGGCGGCCACGGAGCTGTCCACGCCGCCGGACAGAGCCAGCAGCACGCGGCCATTGCCGATCTTCTCCCGGCACTGGGCCACTGCCTCCTCCAGATAGGACGCCATGGTCCACTCCGGCCGGAAGCCGCAGATCTTATACAGGAAATTCTCCAGGATCTGCCGGCCATACTCGGTGTGCACCACCTCAGGATGGAACTGCACGCCGTAGAGCCGCTTCTCCCGGCACTGGACCGCCGCGTGGCGGCAGCCCTCGGTGGAGGCAATGATCTCAAACCCGGGAGCCAGACGATCCACCTCTACCCCGTGGCTCATCCAGTACACCGCCGTTTCCGGCACGCCGTCAAACAGCGGGGAATCCGTATGGGTCAGCTCCGTCTTGCCATATTCCCGGGTATCGGCCTTGCAGCACTGGCCGCCCAGCAGGTGCATCATCAGCTGCAAACCGTAGCAGATGCCCAGCACCGGCACGCCCATAGACAGCATCTCCGGGTCGATCATGGGAGCACCCTGGTCGAACACCGTGGCAGGGCCGCCGGTGAAAATGATGGCGTCCGGGGCAAAGGCACGGACCTCATCCATGGTCATGCGGAAGGACTTGATCTCGCAGTATACGCCGCACTCACGGACGCGGCGAGCCACCAGCAGGTTGTATTGGCCGCCGAAATCCAGCACTAAAACCTTTTTCATACGGGGTCATCCTCCCGGAAGGTGATGTGGTCGGGGGTAGCCTCCTCGATGACGGCCAGGGAGTGGATGGGATAGCCCTTCTCCCGCAGGGCGTCGCCGCCATGCTGGAAGCCCTTCTCCACGGCCACGCCGATGCCCACCAGCTCTGCACCGGCGGCCTTGACGATGTCGATCAGGCCCTGCATGGCATAGCCCTTGGCCATAAAGTCGTCGATGATCAGCACCCGGTCGTTGGGACCCAGCCACTCCTGGGCCACAATGAGGGTGACCTTTTTCTTATAGGTATAGGAGAAGATCTCGCTCTGATACAGGCCGCCCTCGATGTTGTCGCTCTTGGCCTTCTTGGCGAATACCATGGGAACGCCGTATTTCTGGGCACACACGGTGGCCAGAGGGATGCCGCTGGCCTCCGCCGTCAGCACCATGGTGATGTCCTTCACGTCGAAATACTTGGCGAACTCATCGGCCAGCTGGCTCATGAGGGCGGTGTCCACCCGGTGATTCAGGAAACCGTCCACTTTGATGATGTTGCCGGGCAGGACCTTACCCTCCCGGCGGATACGCTCCTTCAGCAGTTCCATATACTCCTCCTATTGATTTCACATTGCTGTGAATAATGACATTATTCTGCCCTATTCCTCCTATAAAAGCAAGGGGGCGAAAGGGCGAAGTTCCCGGACCTTTCCGGGGCGGCTTTTGTCACATATGACGGGGATCAGTCCCGGTGCAGGCTCCCGCGGACAAAATCGCTGAACCGTTGGGCCGCGGACGTCAGGGGCACGTCCCGCAGGACGCACAGGTCCACGCTGCGGGCCGGGATATCAAAGGATGTGCGCAGCTTCCGCAGACGGCCGCTGTCCAGCTCCCGGTGGACGAACTCCTCCGTGACTCCGGCCACGCCGAAGCCGATGGCCGCCAGGTCTACCAGCAGGCTTCGGGCGCCCAGTTCGATCTCCGGGTGCAGATGCAGACCGTTCTGCAGGAAATACTTTTCCAAAAACAGCCGGGAGGACGCCTTCCGCTCCAGCAGGATCAGCGGGAACTGGGCAATCTCCTCCAGGGAATAGACATGGTCAAAGTCGCAGGGATACTCCGCCCCGGCCACAAAGATGGAATGGGTGGTCAGGCACGGGAACGTCTCCAGAGACGCCGCCTCCTGAGGGGTGCTGGCAAAGGCAATATCCACCTTGCCGGATTGCAGCAGGCCCAGGACCTTATGGCTGCGGCCGGAGATGATCTGAATGTGGATGGCCGGGTACTGCCGGTGGAACCGGTCCAGGTACGGCAGCAGAAACTGGCTGGTAACGGTGTCGCTGGCGCCGATGGTCAGGTGGCCCATTTGCAGATCCCGGCTCTGGGACAGCTTTTCTTCCCCTGTTTCCAGCAGGCCCATGGCGCTGCGGACGTATTCATACAGCATCCGCCCGTCGGCGGTCAGGGTGACGCCCCGGGAGTTCCGGGCGAACAGGCGGGTCTGAAGCTCCGCCTCCAGCTGCTTGATGGACTGGCTGACGGCAGACTGGGATATAAACAAAGTCTGGGCCGCGGCGGTAATGTTTCCGGCCTCGGCCACTTCCTTGAAAACGCGATAAAGCTCCAGCTTCACGGACATAACAGCACCTCATTAAGAAAAATAATGCGTGTAGGTTTATTATCTGCGGTAATTATATCAGATATTTTCAGGAATGCAACCCCCATCTGTATTTCACCGGAGGATTCGGCATTTTTCCCGATTTCCTCTTGCTTTTTCCGGGGGCCGTCTGTATAATCGTAACTGGCTTTTGCTGCAAGAGTAGAAGCGGCGCGTTAAGTGCCGGTCGGATGGGAGGTTGCCGCCGGACGAAGGGGACCCTGTCTCCGCGGTGCCGTCTTCGCATCCGCTTTGGCAGCAGGCCCGGGGGGCCTGCGCCCTGACAAGTGCATACTCCCCAACCTCCTCCCATTTCATCCGAATTAGGAGGTATTTTTTATGTCCGAGATCCACAACACCAATGCACCTGCCCGCCGGGGGCCCAAGTGGCCCGTGAAGGCCATGGTCACCTGCGCCCTGCTGACGGCTATCAGCGTGGTGCTGGCCCGGTTCCTGATCCCCACGCCCAACGAGGTGACCCGCTTTTCCTTGGAAGCGGTGCCCATTTTCCTGGCAGGGATGCTGTTCGGGCCGCTGCCTGGGGCGCTGACAGGCTTTGCCGCCGATTTCATCGGCTGCCTGTTCTCCCCCTATGGCTACAATCCCATTTTCTGCGTGCCCCCCATTCTGTATGGCCTGTGCGCCGGCCTTTTCCGTCCCTGGCTGACCCGCAGGTGCAGTCCCCTGCGTCTGGCGGCGGCGTTTTTGCCGGCGGTGGTTCTGGGGTCCATCCTGTACCAGAGCTTCGCCCTGGCCATGATCTACGGCGGCGAGGCCAGGCAGGCGTACTTTTTGGCCCGGTTGGCGGCGCGCAGCGTGCAGTTTGCCATTACCGGCGTGCTGGACGTGCTGGTAGTGTGGCTTTTGCAGCGCTCCGGCGCTCTGCGGGCTGTGGGCCTGCCGCCGGTGCAGCCGAAAGGAAATGATAACGTATGAACATTGACGAGACACTATCCTATATCCACGCCGTGTGCTGGCGGGGCAGCGTACCGGGGCTGGAGCGCATCGGCGCGCTGCTGGCCCGGATGGGCGACCCGCAAAAGCAGATGCGGTTCATTCATGTCACCGGTACCAACGGCAAGGGCTCTACCTGCGCCATGATGGCCAGCATCCTTCGGGCGGCCGGTTATCGGACGGGGCTGTATACGTCTCCCTTTCTGATCCGATTCAACGAGCGGATGCAGGTGGACGGCCGGCAGATCACCGACGACGAGCTATGTGAGATCACCGCCTATGTCCGCCCCCTGGCGGATGCGCTGGACCCTCACCCCACGGAGTTTGAAATGGTCACGGCCATTGCCTTTGCCTATTTTGCCCGGCACAACTGCGACATCGTGGTGTGCGAGGTGGGCATGGGCGGCGAGTTTGACGCCACCAATGTCATCCCCGCCCCGGAGGCTGCCGTGTTCTGCAACATCGGCCTGGATCACACCCAGTACCTGGGCGATACCATTGAAAAAATCGCCGCCACCAAGGCCGGGATCATCAAGCCCGGCTGCGAGGCGGTGCTGTACCGCCAGACGGCCTCTGTGGAGGAGATCATCCGCCAGCGGTGCGAGCGTCTGGGCGTTCCCCTGCACCTGGCGGATTTTGACGGCATCCGTCCGGAAAAGGCCGGACTGGAGGGCCAGGTCTTTGACTGGGAGGAGCTTGCCGGCCTGCACCTGCCCCTGCTGGGACGGCACCAGCTGTGCAATGCCGCCGTGGCCCTGACAGCCATGCGGGTGCTGCAAAAGCGTGGCTGGTCCATTACGGAGGAGCACATCCGCCGCGGCCTGGCGGCCACCGACTGGCCCGGCCGGTTCCAGATCATCGGCCATAATCCTCTGTTCATCATCGACGGCGGGCACAACCCCCAGTGTATCCGGGCGCTGGAGCAGAATATCCGGGATTATCTGCCGGACCGCCCGCTGACGGTGCTTACCGGCGTCATGCAGGACAAGGACTATCACTGCATGTACCGGGGCGTGGTGCCCTATGCCCGCTCCTTCATCACCGTCACGCCGGATAACCCCCGCTCCCTGCCTGCCGGGGAGCTGGCAGCGTATATCCGGGAGCTGGGAGCGCCGGTCACCGCCTGCGATACCATCCGCGGCGGCGTTTCCCTGGCGCTGGAGCAGGCCGGACCCGGCGGCACAGTGCTGTGTTACGGCTCTCTGTATCTGATCGGCGACGTGGAGACACAGCTGCGGGACCTGAAAAAAAACTGAGTCCAGGGGATTCGCGAGGGACAGGCACATGGAAAAGCGCCATGTTGTCTGTCCTTCGCTTTTTATCATGGCAGTTCTACAAATTTTCCCGGCAGGCCCTAAAATTTCTGTTGCATTTTTATACCGTATCGTGTAAAATGAGAGGGACAATATAAGATTGGTAGCTGTAAGGAAGTGCCTCGCGCACGGGCTGCAACTATCACTCGGCTGTTGCTTGAGTGTTTCAGATCTCCACCCGGAGGTTTGAAACATTTTTCTTTACCCGGAAGCATTGGAACAATTCATAAGGAGGAACACACATGAATCTGGTCATCAACGGAAGACTCATCACCCGGGACGAGGGCGGCAAGGGCTATTATGAGCACGGCGCCGTAGCCTATGAGGAAACCACCATCACCGAGGTAGGCGAGGAGAGCGTCCTGCGGGCCAAATACCCCCAGGCCAACCTCATCGACGCCAAGGGCGGCGTCATCATGCCCGCCTTCATCAATGCCCACACCCATATCTACTCCGCCCTGGCAAGGGGCCTGTCCATCGTGGGCAACAATCCCACCAACTTCTACGAGGTCCTGGACGGCACCTGGTGGGCCATCGACCGCAAGCTGACCCTGGCCGGCACCCGCGCCAGCGCCGACGCCCTGTATATGGACTGCATCAAGCAGGGCGTCACCACCATTTTCGACCATCACGCCTCCTACGCCGAGATTCCCGGCTCTCTGCACACCATTGCCGCCTCCGCCAAGAAATTCGGCATCCGCTCCTGCCTGTGCTACGAGGTTTCCGACCGGGACGGCGAGGAAAAGTGTCTCCAGGCCATCCAGGAAAATGCCGACTTCATCACCGAGTGCGAAAGGAACCGGGACCCCATGCTGGCCGCCATGTTCGGCGGACACGCCCTGTTCACCATCAGCGACAAGACCTTTGACCGCATGGTGGCCGCCAACAACGGCCGCACCGGCTACCACATCCATGTGTCCGAGGGCATGAACGACGTGTACGACAGCCTGCAAAACTATGGCCGCCGCCCTGTCCAGCGGCTCCAGGACCACGGCATTCTGGGGGAAAAGACCATTCTGGGCCACTGCATCCATGTGAACACCGCCGAAATGGAGATCATCCGGGACACCGGCACCATGGTGGTCAACAATCCCGAGAGCAACATGGGCAACGCCATCGGCATCTGCCCGGTGCTCCAGCTGCACAAGCGGGGCATCCTGCTGGGCATGGGCACCGACGCCTATACCAACGACATGCTGGAATCCCTGAAGGTGGCCCTGTGCTCCCAGCGGAGTCAGAACTGCCTGCCCAACGTGGGCTGGTGCGAGGTCACGGACATGTTGTTCCGCAACAATGCCAAAATCGGCGAGAAGTATTTCCCGGTGCAGTTGGGGGTGCTGAAGGCCGGCGCTGCGGCGGACATCATCGTTATGGACTACAAGCCCTTCACCCCCTTCTCCGACGAGAACATCGACGGCCACATGATCTTCGGCATGACCGGCCGCCAGTGCCAGACCACCATCGCGGGCGGCAAGCTCCTGATGCAGGACCGGGTGCTGGTGGGTATCGACGAGGAGGCGGAAAATGCCCACATCCTGGAGGCTGCCAAGAAGCTCTGGGGCGATCTGAACCACCGGACGTATTGATTCGTTGGAAGCTTTACCAAGGCGGAAGCATCTTCGGCTCAAGTCCTTTGATTATGCACAGGGTTGGTATTTTGTGACGATATGCACCGACGGGAAGCAGAAAATTCTCTGTGATCTTGTAGGGCGGGGTGCCCTCACCCCGCCGCTGATCAATCTAACTCCCATCGGTCGTGTGGTTGAAAAGCATATTCTCCGCACAGGCGATATTTATCCGTCCGTCACAATTGATAAATATGTCATCATGCCCAACCATGTGCATCTGATCATCGTCATCCGTGCGCCGGACGGCGGGGTGAGGGCACCCCGCCCTACGCACCTGCCATCCGTAGTCCGTTCCATCAAGGCGATGGTCACGCGGGAGGTCGGTCATTCTGTTTGGCAGGCATCCTTTTACGACCACATCATCCGCAGCCGGCCCGACTATCTCCGCATCTGGCAATATATAGACGAAAATCCCGCCCGCTGGGCGGAGGACGAGTATTACAGCATGTAAAAGCAAGGAGGATATCCCATGTCTGAAAAAATGTATCCCATTCCCTTCCGCTCCCTGATGAACTGGGTGGTCACCGAGTATGCCGGCTGCGGCGACGTGTTCGGCGTCCACAAGCAGTATCACGCCACCGGCAAGAGCCTGCCGATTTTCGGCGAACGCATCGAAACACCCTTTGGCCCTGCCGCCGGTCCCAACAGCCAGCTGGCTCAGAACATCATCGCCGCCTATGTGGCCGGCGCCCGGTTCTTCGAGGTGAAAACCGTCCAGAAGATGGACGGTGCGGACCTGGCCGCCTGTGTGCCCCGCCCCTGCATTCTGGCCAACGACGAGGGTTACAACCAGGAGTGGTCCACGGAGCTCACCGTGCCCCAGGCCATGGACGAGTATATCAAGGCCTGGTGCGCCCTGAAGGTCCTCAGCAAGGTCTACGGCTTCGGCGACCCCGACGGGTTCGTGTTCAACATGTCCGTGGGCTACGATCTGGAGGGCATCAAGGGCGAGAAGGTCAACACCTACAT
Organism: Oscillibacter sp. CAG:241; assembly: GCA_000435975.1. Lineage (GTDB taxonomy): Bacteria > Bacillota > Clostridia > Oscillospirales > Oscillospiraceae > Vescimonas. Next base: position 70,005 of record FR884114.1, read on the forward strand.
CGACGGCATGATGGATGCCGGCCGCACCGCCATTTTCGGCGAGTGCAAGGAGGTCCTGAAGGAGCTGTTCCCCCAGGAGACCGCCTTCATCGACGCCATCTCCCCCCGGGTGTCCCGCAGCGTCACCGTCTCCACCCTCCACGGCTGTCCCCCCGACGAGATCGAGCGCATCGCCGGCTATCTGATTTCCGAGAAGCACCTGCACACCTTCGTCAAGTGCAACCCCACCATCCTGGGCTATGAGACCGCCCGCCGCACCCTGGACGCCATGGGCTATGACTATATTGTGTTCGACGAGCACCACTTCAACGAGGATCTCCAGTGGGCCGACGCCGTGCCCATGTTTGGGCGGCTTCAGGCTCTGGCCGATGAAAACGGCCTGGAGTTCGGTCTGAAGCTCTCCAACACCTTCCCAGTGGACACCACCCGGGGTGAGCTGCCCAACGATGAGATGTACATGTCCGGCCGGAGCCTGTTCCCCCTGACCATTGAGATGTGCCACCGTATCTCCCGGCAGTTCCAGGGGAAAATGCGGATCTCCTTTGCCGGCGGCGCAGAGTATTTCAACTGCGACAAGCTGTTTGCCGCAGGCATCTGGCCCATCACCGTGGCCACCACCATCCTCAAGCCCGGCGGCTACAACCGCCTGCACCAGATGGTGGAGAAGGTGGAGCCCATGGCCTACCGTCCCTTCAGCGGCACGGATACTCAGGCCATCTGCGAGCTGTCCGCCGCCAGCCATACCGATGTCCACCACGTCAAGCCCATCAAGCCCCTGCCCAGCCGCAAGAGTGAGAAAAGCGTTCCCTGGCTGGACTGCTTCACCGCCCCCTGTCAGGGCGGCTGCCCCATTGAGCAGGACATTCCCGAGTATATGGAGCTGTGCCGCAAGGGCCTGTACGCCCCGGCCCTGAAGCTCATCACCCAGAAGAATCCCCTGCCCTTCCTGACCGGCACCATCTGCGCCCACCGGTGTCAGACCAAGTGCTCCCGGAACTTCTATGACGAGTCCGTCCGCATCCGGGACACCAAGCTGCTGGCCGCCGAAAAGGGCTACAACGCTCTGATGGCCTCTATCCGTGTTCCGGAGCGGGTCCCCGGCAAGAAGGCCGCCATCATCGGCGGCGGTCCTACCGGTATTGCCGCCGCCTACTTCCTGGGCCGCGCCGGGATTGAAGCCACCATTTTCGAGCGGGAGAGCTGCCTGGGCGGCGTGCCCCGTCATGTGATTCCCGCCTTCCGCATCGCCAATGAGACCATCGAAAAGGATATCGCCCTGATGGAGAAGTACGGTGTGGACGTCCGCTGCGGCGCACCGGCCCCCTCGGTGAAGGAGCTGAAGGCCATGGGCTACACCCATATTCTCTTTGCCGTGGGCGCCTGGAAGCCCGGCAAGCTGGATATCCCCGGCGACGTAGCCGGCGCCATCCAGTGGATGAAGGGCGTCAAGGCCGGGAACATCGCCGTGGGCGGCAGCATTGCCGTCGTCGGCGGCGGCAACACCGCTATGGATGCCGCCCGTCTGGCCAAGCGCTCCGGCGCCAGGCAGGTAACTCTGGTATATCGCCGGACCCGCAAGTACATGCCCGCCGACGAGCATGAGCTGGCCCTGGCCCTCCAGGACGGCGTTACCTTCGCCGAGCTGGCCGCTCCTGTGAAGCAGGCAGACGGCATGCTGACCTGTGAAAGGATGGTGCTGGGCCAGGCCGATGCCTCCGGCCGCCGCAGTCCCGTGGGCAGCGGTGAGTTCTTCGACATTCCCTGCGACCTGGTGATCTCCGCCGTAGGCGAGCAGGTAGACAGCGCCCTGATGGCCGCCAACGGCATTGAGGTGGACAAGAAGGGCCGTCCCGCCTTCCAGACCAATCTTCCCGGCGTGTATGCCGCCGGTGACGCCGCCCGGGGCCCCGCCACCGTGGTGGAGGGCATTGCCGACGCCGCCCGCTTCGCCCAGGAGGTCATCGGAACGGCCTATACCTATGACATCCCCCAGCAGGCGTACATTACCAAGACCGACGCCCAGGCCAAGAAGGGCGTCCTGCAAATGAGCGGCTGCATCTGCCGCGAGGGCGACCGCTGCCTGCAATGCTCCACCGTGTGCGAAAACTGTGTGGACTCCTGCCCCAACCGGGCCAACGTGGTCATCGCCATGGCCGACGGCAGCCACCAGATCCTCCATGTGGACAAGATGTGCAACGAGTGCGGCAACTGCACCCAGTTCTGCCCCTACGCCTCCGAGCCCTGCCACGACAAGTTCACCCTGTTCCAGACCGCCGAGGACATGGCCGACTCCCACAATGCCGGCGTCCTGTTCCTGGGCGGGGACATGGTCCGGGTACGCACCTTCGGTGAGCCCAAGGACTACGACCTGAGCAAGGAAAGCGGACTGCCTGCTGACCTGGAAACGCTCATCGTCACCATCCGTGACAAGTACGGGTATCTGTTCGCCTGATCTCTCCCACTATTCGCAAAAAAGAGCCCCTGCCTTCCTTGAGGGAAAGCAGGGGCTCTTTGCCGTCCGGGGGTGTTTTATTGGTCCGGGTTGGTGGTGAACAGGCCCACCACGTCCTCCAGGGCCAGGCTCAGGGTAATTGCCTGGGCCTTGGTGCTGGGACCCGCCTGGGCCATGATGGCCTGCATAATGGCGTTTTTCTCGCCGGTGGGGGCCACGATAAAGATCATCTCCCGCTCCTCGGCAATGGACATGCCGAAAAACTTCCCGGCGTCCTCGGCTCCGGTGCTGCGGGTATGGACAATGGTGCCGCCACGGGCTCCGGCGGACCGGGCCGCCTCCATGACCTTATCGGTATAGCCCTGGTTGGCAATGGCAACGATCAGCTGATAGGCAGCGTCCTTCATGGTCTCGTCCTCCTCTACGTCGATTTCCGGGACCTTGGAGGGGTCGCCGGAGGTCAGATAATTCATGGCGGTTCTGCCGCCGATGCTGCTCAGGGGCAGGCACACGGCGATGCCGCTTCCGGGAGCGGAAAGGTGCATGGTGGAAACCAGCTCCTTCACCAGGGTATCCTTGCAGGCCGGGGTCACCACGGAGAACAGCACCGCCTTCTCCGTGGCCTCCAGGCCCAGATAGCTCAGCACATCGTCGCTGGCGGTGCCCCGGCCCAGGGCCGTGAACACCACCGGCGCGCCGAAGGCCCGGTAAAAATCCACAAATCGTCCGGAGCCCACCACCCGGTTGGTGATGGTGATCATCAAATACAGTCGTTTCATTCCGTTTCCTCCTATGCCAGCTCGATGATCTCTTCCACCTGGGCCACAGCTGCGGGAGCCACGTGCTTGATGCGCCGCTTATAGCTCACGCCCAGCAGCTGGATGGTTACCAGGGGCGTCATAGCCACCATGGCCACCACGCCGAAGGCGTCCGTGACCACGTTGCCGCCCACGGCGTCGCAGGCGCCCATGGCAAAGGGCAGCAGGAACGTGGCCGTCATGGGACCGGAGGCCACGCCGCCGGAGTCGAAGGCGATGGAGGTGAATATTTTCGGCACCACGAAGGACAGAGCCAGGCTCAGGGCATAACCCGGCAGCAGGAACCACATGATGGAGATACCCGTCAGCACCCGGATCATGGCCAGGCCCAGCGACACCGCCACGCCCAGCGACAGGGCCAGGTTCATGGCGCCGGCGGGGATGGAGCCGGCGGTGATCTCCTCCACCTGCCGGTTGAGGATGTGAACGGCGGGCTCCGCCGCCACGATGAAATAGCCGATGACCATAGCGATGGGAATCAGCACCCAGTTGCAGTCCAGGGACGCGATGCTGCTGCCCAGGAAATTGCCCACGGCCATAAAGCCCACATTGACGCCGGTCAGGAACAGCACCAGGCCCAGATAAGTATACAGGAAGCCCACCGCCATGCTCATGATCTGCCGCCGGTTCAGGCGGCGGGTCAGCAGCTGGAAGATCAGGAAGAAGCCCGCAATAGGCGCCAGGGACAGGAGAATTTCCTTGAAATATTCCGGCAGCGCATGGGTATAGGACCGGAACATCTCCACTGTGTCCTGGGCGTCGGGCACCGTCACCGGCGTATAGCTGCTGCCGTCGGGCTTATACAGAAGGCCCAGCAGCAGCACCGTCAGAATGGGGCCGATGGAGCACAGCGCCACCAGGCCGAAGCTGTCGCCTCCGGCATGCTTATCGTTTCGGACGGCACTGACGCCCACGCCCAGAGCCATGATAAACGGCACGGTCATGGGGCCGGTGGTAACGCCGCCGGAGTCAAAGGCGATGGCCCAGAAATCCGGGGACACGAACATGGCCAGGGTGAACACCACTGCATAAAACCCGATGAGCAGGTACGACAGCGGGATACCCAGCAGGATACGCAGCAGGGCGATGACCAGGAAAACGCCCACGCCCAGGGCAACGGACCAGATGATGACATTGTTCTCAATAGCGGGCACCTGGCCGGCCAGGACCTGCAGATCCGGCTCCGCCACGGTGATGATGACGCCGATGAGAAAGCTGATGCCCACGATGACCCACACCTTCTTGGAGCGGGTGATCTCCTTACCGACGGCTTCGCCCAGGGGGATCATGGACATCTCCGACCCCAGAGAAAACAGGCCCATGCCCACGATCAGCAGCAGACTGCCGATCAGAAACGCCATCATCGCGTTGTTGGATACCGGGGTCACGGTGAAGCACAGCAGCAGCACGATGGCCGTGATGGGCAGCACCGAGGTCAGCGACTCCCGCATGGGCTTGCGGAAAATCGCCAGAACCTGCCCCTTCTCCCGGTGCTTCCGGCGCAGGCGGGCCTGCTGGGTCAACAGATCAGGTTTCTTGCGTGACAACAAACAATTCCTCCTTCAAAATTCCGGCAATCAAAACGATAGCGTACCTGTCCGGCCTGGCGGGCAGATACGCAAACTCTACCATTAACAAATATAATACCATAGCTTCCCATTTTCAGCAAGAAAGAATCTGTAAAAAAAGTGTGAACATCTGACAGGGAAAACTCCTTGTCAGCGGTAGAAAATCCAGAAAAACACTCCTCTTTTGCATGTTTACTCTCCTGCCGCCACGAAAAAAATTTTGCGTCGTGATGAAAAAATATGAAAAATAGCGGTTGACAAATGCCGCGGATGGTGCTAACATGCACCCATCGATAAGAAACGCCGCCTGTGCGGCGGGAAAGGGAACACGCCATGACGAAGCAGCTCTGCGGCAACAGCATGATGATGACCATGATGCACATGTGCGGCATGTGCATGCTTTGCTGTGGAAAAAATGGTCATTCCCTTTCAGCGCTTGCCTGAATGAATCGTTTGCGGCAGCGGAAGGTCAATGACCTTCCGCTGTTTTTTTGCTGCATGAAAGGAGCTGAAAAACCATGTGCCTGATGCCGGGCCTCATTACCCTGCTGGACGATCGAATGTGCCCCCGGGCCATCGGATGTTCCATACAAGAGAATCAATCAACCAACTTTGACATAAAAAGGAGATAACCATCATGAAAAAGAATTCTGTTCGGCTCACCGCGCTGATCCTGGCGCTGGTCCTGTCCCTGTCCCTGGTCCTGACGGGCTGCGGCTCCAAGAGCACCTCCCTGAAGATCGCCGTTCCCAACGACACCACCAACGAGGCCCGCGCCCTGCTGCTGCTGCAGGAAAACGGCATCATCAAGCTGCGCGACGGCGCCGGCATCACCGCCACCAAGAACGACATCGTGGAGAATCCCTACAGCGTGGAGATCGTAGAGGCCGAGGCCGCCCGTCTGCCCGATATGCTGAAGGACGCCGACTATGCCGTCATCAACTCCAACTACGCCATCAACGCCGGGCTGAACCCCGTGAAGGACTCCCTGGCCATCGAGGGCTCCTCCTCCGCCTATGCCAACATCCTGGCTGTGAAGGAGGGTAACGAGAATTCCCCCAAGATCCTGGCCCTGAAGGCCGCGCTGGAGAGCCAGCAGGTGGCCAGCTTCATCGAGAGTAAGTACAGCGGCTCCGTGGTCAGCACCGTGGACCACCCCGGCACCGGCTATGACGATTCCGTGGACTATGAGGCTCTGAAGGGCCAGACCATCACCGTGGCCGCCTCCCCCACGCCCCACGCCGAGATCCTGGAGGTTGTCAAGGAGATCCTGGCCGCTAAGGGCATTACCCTGGACGTTCAGGTTTATAACGACTATGTGGTGCCCAACACCGTGGTGGACGACGGCACCGTGGACGCCAACTACTTCCAGCATCTGCCCTATCTGGAGGACTTCAACGCCGAGAACAACACCCACATTGTGTCCGTCAGCGCCATCCATGTGGAGCCCATGGGCCTGTACGGCGGCCGTCAGACCAGTCTGGACGCTCTGAAGGCTTCCAAGTAAACACACAAGCATCCGATTAGAAGGGGGAGGCAGCAGCCTTGATCGAATTACAGCATGTCAGCAAGACCTTTGAGACCGCCGGTGGGCGGGTGGACGCTCTGAAGGACGTATCCCTGACCATCGCCAGCGGCGATATCTATGGCATCATCGGCATGAGCGGCGCGGGTAAGAGCACGCTGGTCCGCTGCATCAATATGCTGGAGCGGCCCACCAGCGGCAAGGTCATCGTCAACGGACAGCAGCTGGACGCCATGACGCCGGCCCAGCTCCGGGCCGCCCGGCGGGAGATCACCATGATCTTCCAGCGGTTCAACCTGCTGATGCAGCGCACCTGCCTGCAAAACATCTGCTTCCCCATGGAGCTGGCCGGGGCCAGCCGGAAGGAGGCCCAATCCAGGGCCCGGGAGCTGCTGGAGCTGGTGGGTCTGCCGGACAAGGCCCAGGCGTACCCCGCCCAGCTGTCCGGCGGCCAGCAGCAGCGCATTGCCATTGCCCGGGCCCTGGCCACCAATCCCAAGGTGCTGCTGTGCGATGAGGCCACCAGTGCCCTGGACCCCAAGACCACCCGGCAGATTCTGGAGCTGATCCGGGACATCAACCGCCAGCTGGGCATCACCGTGGTGGTCATCACCCACCAGATGAGTGTGGTAAAGGAAATCTGTACCCATGTTGCCATTCTGGACGACGGCGAGGTGGTGGAGGACGGCATGGTATCCACGGTGTTCTCCGCTCCCAGGTCCCAGGCCGCCCGGCACCTGGTGTTCCCCGGCGGTGCCGATGCCGCCGTGTCCGACCCCAGCCAGGAGCGGCGTATCCGCCTGATCTTCCGCAGCGCCCAGACCACGGCCATCCCCATGGTGGCCCGTCTGGCAGCGGAGGAGAGCATATACGCCAACGTCATTTCCGCCAGCACCCAGAAGCTGTCGGAGGAGATCTACGGCAGCATGCTGCTGGGCGTGCCCAGGGGACAGCTGGACCGGGCCATGGGGTTTTTCCGCAGCATCCCCAATTTGCAGGCAGAGGAGGTAAGCGTGGATGTACACTGATTTATTTACGCCGGAGTCCCTGGCGGAGCTGAAAACGGCCTTTGTGACCCAGTTCCCCATGGCGCTTTGGGAGACGTTTTATGTAACGGTGCTGTCCACCGCCCTGGCCGTGGTGCTGGGCCTGCCGCTGGGCGTGCTGCTGGTGGCGGGAGAAAAGGACGGCGTCCTGCCCCTGCCGAAGCCGGTGCTGTCGGCGCTGAACGTGGTTATCAACCTGCTGCGTTCCATCCCGTTTCTGATCCTGATGATTATGGTGTTCCCTCTGTCCCGGCTCATCATCGGCACCGCCGTGGGCACCACAGCCACCATCGTTCCCCTGGTGGTGGCGGCGTTCCCCTTTGTGGCCCGGCTGGTGGAGAGCAGCCTGCGGGAGGTAGACCCCAATATTATTGAGGCGGCCCAGAGCATGGGCGCCACGCCCATGCAGATCGTCTGCAAGGTGATGATCCCCGAGAGCGTCCCCTCCCTGATCCAGAATGCCACCATTGCCCTGACCACCATTCTGGGCTACTCCGCCATGAGCGGCATCATCGGCGGCGGCGGCCTGGGCAAGGTTGCCATTGACTACGGCTATTACCGGTACAAATACCTGGTGATGTTCGCTGCGGTGATCCTGCTGATCCTGCTGGTGCAGCTGTTCCAGACCGTTGGCACCCGCCTTGCCGTGAAATGCGACAAACGCCTGAAAAAGTAATTACTATGGAAGGCAGTCTCTCTTCTGCCTGTCGTCCCCAAAAAGCATTGCCTTTTTTGACAAGCTCAAGGCCGCCGCCCTCTGCGGCGGCCTTTTTTTGCGTTTTTCGTCCCTTTTCCCAAACAATTTTCCCTGAGACGCCCCGCCGTGCTTGAAAGCATGGCAGCTTTGTGGTATCCTTATGCTGTATTTTTGTGCAAAGGAGACGATTCCGTGACTAAGCTGCGGGATAAGCGGCTGTTTCTGCTGGACATGGACGGCACCATCTACATCGGTGACCGCCTGTTCGACGGCGTACCGGAGTTCCTGCGCCATGTGCGCGCCATGGGGGGCCGGTATCTGTTCCTGACCAACAATTCCTCCCGGGGCGTGGAGGGCTACATGGAAAAGCTCCGCCGCATGGGCATCGAGACTACCCGGGACGACTATCTCACCTCCGTGGATGCCACCGTCCGCTATCTGCGGGAGACCCTGCCGGGAAAGACCTGCTATGTGTTCGGCACGGATTCCTTCCTGGCCCAGCTGGACGGAGCCGGCATCCCCGTGACCCGGGACCGGGAGCAGGCGGAGGTGCTTCTGTGCGGCTTCGACACGGAGCTCACGTTCCAGAAGCTGGAGGACGCCTGCATTCTGCTGAACCGGGGCGTTCCCTTCGTGGCCACCAACCCCGACTGGGTCTGCCCCACCTGGTACGGCTCCGTGCCCGACTGCGGCAGCGTCTGCCGGATGCTCACCACCGCCACCGGCCGGGAGCCTACGGTCATCGGCAAGCCCAGGCCCCAGATGGCCCTGCTGGCTATGGAGCGCACGGGCTTCTCCCCGGAGCAGACGGTGCTGCTGGGGGACCGGCTGTACACCGACGTTGCCTGCGGCGTCAACGCCGGCATCGACACCGTGTTCGTCCTGTCCGGCGAGGGCACCATGGCGGACATCGACACCTATCAGATCCACCCCACCTGGGTGTATCCCGACATCGGTACCCTGTACCGGAAACTGGAGGAGACTGTATGAAACTCAACTACAAGCGGACTATTTTCGTGGGCTTTGCCTTCTTCCTGATCTGCTCGTTCTGGCAGGCCTATGACAACACCATCCCCCTGATCCTCACCAACAAATTCGGCATGAGCCAGGCATGGTCCGGCGTCATCATGGCCCTGGACAACGTGCTGGCCCTGTTCATGCTGCCCCTGTTCGGCGCCATTTCCGACAAGCACCGGGGCAAGCGGGGCCGCCGCACCCCCTTCATCGTGGTGGGTACCCTCATCGCCGCCGTGATGCTCATCGCCCTGTCCTTTGTGGACAACGCCCAGCTGCGGCACCTGTCCGATGTCTCCGCCATTGACGACCCCGCCGCCCTGGAGCAGATCTACGACCGCCAGGCCAACGAGACGCTGCTGACCCCCAGCGGCGACAAGTTCGTCCTGAGCCAGAAGTTCACCCAGGAGGAATTCATCCGGATCCGCAGCCAGGTGGAGCAGGACGGCAAGACCGTCACCAACCCCGATTATACCAACTATGTGGTCCCCGCCCGCCAGGCCTGCGCCTGGGACGCCACCGCCAAAAGTCCCGCCACCCTGGTATTCTTCATCGTTCTGCTGCTGATCGTCCTGGTTTCCATGGCCGTGTTCCGGTCCCCGGCGGTGGCCCTGATGCCCGATGTGACCCTGAAGCCTCTGCGCTCCAAGGCCAACGCCGTCATCAACCTCATGGGCTCTGCCGGCGGCATTCTGGTGCTGGCTCTGGGCATGGTGTTCGCCACCTCCGCCGTCCGCAACTCCCTGATGAGCTACACCGGCTATTTCGCCGTCATTGCGGCCATCATGCTGGCGGCGCTGGTGATTTTCATGCTCACCGTCCGGGAAAAGGAGTGGGCCTACGAAATGCAGCAGCAGGCCGTGGCCCTGGGCATTGAGGAGGAGACTCAGGAGCAGGAGGAGGCCGCAGGCGGCCGCAAGCTGTCCGTGGACGAGGTAAAGTCCCTGATTTTCCTTCTCCTGTCCATCGTTCTGTGGTTCTTCGGCTACAACGCCGTCACCTCCAAGTATTCCGTGTACGCCAGCAATATTCTGCACAAGGACTATAACCTGACGCTGATCATCGCTCAGGCGGCGGCCATTGTCTCCTATCTGCCTGTGGGCTTCATTGCCTCCAAGGCAGGCCGGAAAAAGACCATCCTGGCCGGCGTGGTCATGCTGACCACCGCCTTCACCGTGGCCGCCTTCCTCAACGCCGAAAGCCCCACCATGCTGATGAACGCCATGTTCGCCCTGGCCGGTATCGCCTGGGCCACCATCAACGTCAACTCCTTCCCCATGGTGGTGGAAATGTGCTCCGGCGGCGACGTGGGCAAATATACCGGCTTTTACTACACCGCCTCCATGGCCGCCCAGGTGGCCACGCCTATGCTGTCCGGTCTGCTGATGGACCGCTTCGGCATGCATGTGCTGTTCCCCTACGCCGCCGTATTCACGACTCTGGCCTTCGTCACCATGCTGTTCGTCCGCCATGGCGACAGCAAGCCCCAGGCCAAGATCGGTCTGGAAGCTCTGGACGAGATGGAGGATTGACGCAAAATGCCCGTTTTGATCGTATTGCTGGTTCTTTTGATCCTGGGAGAGCTTTTCACCCTGCTTCTGCAATGCCGCCGGGGCCACAGCGCCTGGGGCCTGCTGCGGCTGTTCCGCTATGCCCACCGGGGCTATCACGACAAGCCCCGCATTCCCGAAAACTCCATGGCCGCCTTCCGCCGGGCCATTGAAAACGGCTGCGGCGCAGAGCTGGATGTTCACCTGATGAAGGACGGCCGCCTGGCTGTCATCCACGATGCCAGCCTCAAGCGCACCGCCGGCGCCGACGTGCTGGTGGAGGACCTGACGGCGGAGGAGCTGAAGCAGTACCGCCTGGAGGGCACCGATGAGCAGATCCCCCTGCTGGAGGAGGTGCTGGAGCTGTTCCAGGACCGCACGCCCCTGATCATCGAGCTGAAGGCCGAGCGGGGCAACCACGCCGCCCTGGCGGAGGCCACCTGCCGCATGCTGGACCGGTACCGGGTTCATTACTGCATCGAATCCTTCGACCCCCGCTGCCTGATCTGGCTGAAAAAGAACCGCCCCGAGATCGTCCGTGGCCAGCTGTCTGAGCAGTTCCTGCGCCATGATGAGACCGCCGGTCACGGCAAGGCCACCATGTGGCTTCTGGGGAATCTGTTTTCCAACGTGGCCGTGAGGCCCGACTTCATCGCCTACCGGTTCTCCGACCGGGACAACCTGTGTCTGCGCTGGTGCCGGAAATTCTACCATGTCCAGGAGGTAAACTGGACCATCCGAACGAAAGAGGAGATGGAAGCCGCCGAGGCCCAGGGAAACCTGGTGATCTTCGAGTGCTTCGATCCGAAGGGATAACGCTATGAGAGTCATCACCGGAACCGCCCGGGGCCGCCGTCTCAAGGAGCTCCAGGGCATGGACACCCGCCCCACCACAGACAAGGTCAAGGAGAGCATGTTCTCCATCCTGCAATTCGACATCGAGGGCCGCCGGGTGCTGGACCTGTTCGCCGGCACCGGTCAGCTGGGCATCGAGGCTCTGAGCCGCGGCGCGGCGGAGGCCGTGTTCGTGGACAAGCGCGCCGACGCCGTGAAGCTGGTCCGGGATAACCTGGAGCTGTGCGGTCTTTTGGACCGGGCCCGGGTCAGAAGCGGCGACTCCCTGGCCTATCTGCGCAGCGGCGAAAAGTTCGACCTGATCTTCCTGGACCCGCCCTACGCCTCCGGTCTGCTGGAGCAGGCTCTTTCGGATATTGCAGGGTTTGACATTTGTCGCGAACATGGTATAATAATGGCGGAAAGTCCGGCAGACGCCGTTTTGCCCGCCCTGGAGGCCCCCTACCGCCTTTACCGGGAGTATCGCTACGGTAAGATCAAGCTGACAGTCTACCACCGTCAGGGAAGCGAGGAATGACCCCCATGAAAATTGCGATCTATCCCGGCAGCTTCGACCCCATCACGCTGGGGCATATGGATATTATCCGCCGGGCCGCCCAGTGCTTTGACCAGGTGTACGTCTGCGTGCTGGTCAACTGCGACAAAAAGCCTATGTTCTCCGCCGACGAACGGGTGGAGATGATCCGCCGCTCCGTGGCGGACCTGCCCAATGTGGCGGCGGAGCATTACACCGGCCTGCTGGCGCAGTACGCCCGGGACAAGGGTGCCTGCGTTCTGGTAAAGGGTCTGCGCAACGCCACGGATTTCGACCAGGAGTACCAGATGGCCAGCATCAACCGGGGCATCCTGCCGGGACTGGAAACCGTATTCCTGCCGGCCAGTCCCGCCTACCAGCATTTCAGCAGCACCATGGTCCGGGAAATGCTCCGCTACGGACAGCCCATGGAACAATATGTGCCGGCCCCGGTGGCCGCGCAGTGGAAAGGACGGTCATAAATGGAAGATAAAAACGTACAGAAGCTCCTTGACATGCTGTACGGCATGATCGACGAGGCCCGGGGAGCTACCTTCAGCTCCGAAAAATGCATTATCAACCGGGAGGAAGCCCTGGACCTGCTGGACGAGGTCCGCACCAAGCTCCCCGCAGAGCTCAGCAAGGCTCAGGATCTGATGAAGTCCAAGGAGCAGTATGTGGACAAGGCCAATCGCGAGGTCAAGCGTATGCTGGACCAGGCCCAGGACGAGGCCAAGCGCCTGCGGGACCAGGCCCAGGAGGAGTCCCGCCGCATGCTGGAAAAGGCCCAGGAGGACGCCAAGACCATCGTCTCCGAAAGCGAGACCATTCAGCGGGCCCAGCGCCGCAGCAGCGAGATCATCCACCAGGCGGAGGACCGCAGCCGCCAGCTGTATCAGGTGGCCAACACCTACACCGAGGACGCTCTGCGCCGCACGGAGGAGGCCATCCAGGCCGCCCTGGACGAGGTCCGGGAGTCCCGCGTCCGCTTCCGCAGCGCCTCCGCCGAGCAGATGCAGGTCTGCCAGGAAAAGCTCAAGTCCGATCCCACCAAGCAGGCTTCGGAGGACTGACGAAATTTTCCGGCGTTTTCTGTGCATTTTGCTGGCACGCATTCTTCTTTTACCGCATATCCGCATACCGGCCGCTGTTTTCACGCCGGTATGCGATTTTTTTGCGCCGTTATGGAACAAACGTTTCAAAAAGTGCAGGAATTTCCTGGAAACACCTGAAATTGGACAAATTTCCCGGAGAATATGGTCAAAAAAACCTCTTGCAAAATCCTATACCCTGCTATATAATAAAAATACATATCTGGCGGTGTCTTTTTTTTGATTTCGATGTGGGACTAAGTGGTGCCAAAACCCATACAAGTGTGGCTCTGTCCCACGATTTTCCCACAAAGTGGTGCCGAAGGGAGGGGATGCGGACATGAACGGCCAATATGCGCACAATATTGATGCCAAGGGCCGGCTGTTCATCCCCACCAAGCTCCGGGACGAGCTGGGCGGCACCCTCCACGTCACCGTGGGCCAGGACCACTGCCTGTCCGTTTTCTCCGACCAGGGCTGGGCCGACTTCAACGCCAGCCTCAAGGGCACGAGCTTTACCAGGATCAAGGGTCTGCGCATGATGTACGCCTACATGACCGACTGCGTGCCCGACGCCCAGGGCCGCATTCTCCTGCCCGCCAAGCTGCGCCAGTACGCCAACCTGGAAAAAGAGGTGGTCATCATCGGCGTCTTTGACCGGGCCGAGATCTGGAACGCCCAGCTGTGGCAGAAAATGGAGGACGAAGCCCTCCGATCCGGCCAGCTGGAGAAAGCAATGCAGGAAATGGGGATGTGAGCCATGACATTTGACCGAAACGAAGCCGCTGACGTGGCCTTCGGCCACCGCCCGGTGCTGCTGGATGAGTGTATGGAGGGGCTGAATATCCGGCCGGACGGCATCTACCTGGACGGCACCCTGGGCCGGGCAGGTCACTCCTGGGAGATTGTCCGCCGCCTGACGGCCGGAGGCCGTCTCATCGGCCTGGACCGGGACGAGACCGCCCTGGAGGCTGCCCGCCGCCGCCTGGCCCCGTATATAGACCGCGTCACCCTGGTTCACAGCAACTTCAGCTGCGTGGCCCAGGTGCTGGACGATCTGAACGTCCCGGCGGTGGATGGCATGCTCTTCGACCTGGGCGTGTCCTCTCCCCAGCTGGACGACGCCCAGCGGGGCTTCTCCTACATGCAC
>FR884114.1:84321-116775 GCA_000435975.1 Oscillibacter sp. CAG:241
GACGCTCCCCTGGACATGCGCATGGACCGCACCGCCGGCCTGACGGCCCGCACCGTGGTCAACGAATGGCCCTATGAGGAGCTGCGCCGCATCCTTTATGAATACGGTGAGGAGCGCTATGCCCCGGCCATTGCCAGACGCATCGTCACCGCCCGGGAGGAAGCTCCCATCGAGACCACCGGCCAGCTGGTGGAGCTCATCAAAAGTGCCATGCCGCCCCAGGCTCTGCGGGAAAAGCAGCATCCGGCCAAGCGGAGCTTCCAGGCCCTGCGCATCGCCGTCAACGGCGAGCTGGACGAGCTCACCGCCATGCTCCGGGCTGCAGCCCAGCGTCTGGCCCCCGGCGGCCGCCTGGCCGTCATTACCTTCCACTCTCTGGAAGACCGCATTGTCAAGAAAACCCTCCAGGAGCTGGCCACCGGCTGCACCTGCCCCCCGAATTTCCCGGTCTGCGTCTGCGGCAAGAAGCCCACGGTGCGTCTGGTGAACCGCAAGCCCATCGTCTGCGGCCCCGCAGAGCTGACTTATAACCCCCGTGCCCGCAGCGCCAAGCTGCGCGTGGCGGAAAAGCTGTAAATTTTTCCCCCGTTTTCGGAAACGATTTCAACATATGAAAGGAGCTGCCCTACCATGGCGGAGAACAAGAACAGGATGAATAACGAGCCGGTGTTCGGCAGCCTGGCTTATGACCTGAATACCCTGAACTGGGAGCAGCTTGACGGCAACGCCGTCCGCCAGCCCCAGGAGCCCCTGCGCCGCCCGGAGCGGGATATCCGCCCCCAGCGGGAGTCTCGCCGCCGTCCGGCGGCCCGCCCCCGGGAGCACGCCTCCCCCATTCTGGTGGGCGGCGTGGCCGTTCTGGCCCTGATGGTAGTGGTGCTGATGATGGGCTATGTGAAGCTGACCCAGGCCAGCCACGACCTTACCGCCAAGCAGTCCCAGCTCCAGCAGGTCCAGGAGGAGCGCGTGGCCCTGGGCGTGGCATATGAAAAGGCCTTCGACCAGGCCGCCGTAAAGGCCGCCGCCCAGGCGGCCGGCATGACCAAGCCTACCAGCGACCAGATCGAGTATATCGAGCTGGGCGGTGCGGATATGGCCGAGATCTGTCGTCCCGAAAGCACCGGACCCCTGGCCCAGGCATGGACCTGGCTCAAGGACGGCATCGGCGCGGTGGTGGAATATTTCCGCTAAGCGCCGCCATATAGTGAAAACGCGCAAGGAGTGAGAAGGAAACTTCTTGCTCCTTGCCTTGGCATTCCGGCGGAAGGAGACACCCATGTTCAGTCGCAGAAAGAGAACCCCCCGATCCCAGTCCCAGCGGCCCCAGGCCGCCCCCGGCAAGCCCCAGGCCCCTGGCCGCCCGCCGGAGTTCTACGCCCGGCAGGCCACCCGCACCGTCCGCAGCCGCACCTTCTGGCTGATGCTGGTCATGGGCATCCTGGTGTTCGTGATCCTGTTTTTCCAGCTGTACCACCTTCAGATCACCCGGCATAAGGAGCTCCAGACCAAGGCTCTGGACCAGCAAACCCGCCAGACGGTGGTCTCCGCCTTCCGGGGCACCATCTACGACCGCAACGGCAGCCAGCTGGCGGTATCCGTGTCCACGGAGGACGTTGTGATGTCCCCCTACCACATGAAAAAGCAGCTGGATGATGAGGCAGAGCGGCTGGAGAAGATCCGCCTGGAAAACGCCCAGTTGAAAAAGGGCGAGACGCCTCAGTCCGAGGACACAACGGTTCTTTGGGACTATGACTCCCTGGCCGCCAGCCTGGCTGATATCCTGGGCATATCCCAGGACGACGTCAGGGAGCGCATGAACAACACCGACTCGCAGTATGAACTTCTGGCCAAAAAAGTGGATGAGGATACGGCAAACCAGATCCGTCAGCTCATCAATGATTTGAACGTTGAGGGGCTGGACCTGACTGCAACATCCAAGCGGGTGTACCCCTACGGTTCCCTGGCCTCTCATGTTCTGGGCTTTGTGGGCACCGACAACACCGGCCTGTACGGCCTGGAGTCCCGCTATGACAAATATCTCCAGGGCCAGACCGGCCTGGTGGTCACCGCCAAGGACGAACGGGGCAATCCCCTTCCCTATGAATACGAGCAGTATTTCGCCGCCCAGAGCGGTCAGGACCTGGTCCTGACCCTGGACGCCAACGTCCAGTATTACCTGGAAAAATATGTAGGTGAAATGGCCGATAAATACGGCGCGGAGAACGGCGCCACCGGCATCGTCATGGACGTCAAGACCGGCGGCGTTCTGGGGATGGTGTCCTACCCCACCTATGACCTCAATAACGCCTTTACCGTCCAGAACGACCTGTTCAAAAAGAATCTCACCGACACCTCCGATCAGCTGCTGAAGCAGTGGCGCAACAAGACCCTCAACGACACCTACGAGCCCGGCTCTACCTTCAAGATCCTCACCATGTCCGCCGCCATGGAGGAGGGGCTCATCAATATGAACACCACCTATACCTGCACCGGCGGCATCCATGTGTCCGACGCCACCATCCACTGCACCGGCACCCACGGCACCCAGACCCTGAAGGAGGCCGCGGCCCATTCCTGCAACCCCGCTTTTATCACCTTCGGTCTGCAGCTGGGCAACGAGAAGTTCTATGAATATATGAACGACTTCGGCCTCATGCAGGGCTCCGGCGTGGATCTGGACGGCGAGGCCAGCGGCGTGTTCGCCAGTCCCGAGAGCTTCACCCAGCTGGACCTGGCCTGCTACGCCTTCGGCCAGAACTTCAACGTCACCCCCATGGCCCTGATTGCGGCCCAGGCGGCCTGCGTCAACGGCGGCTATCTGCACGCCCCCTATCTGGTGGAGCAGATCGTGGACAGTGACGGCAACGTCACCTACCAGCATGACAACACGCCCGTGCGCCAGGTCATCAGCGAGGAGACCAGTGCCCATGTCCGGGAATGTCTGGAATATGTCGTATCCGACGGCACCGGCCGCAACGGCCAGGTGAAGGGCTACCGCGTAGGCGGCAAAACCGGCACCGCCGACAAGGGCCAGACCGGCGACCTGGTGGTCTCCTTTGTCAGCTTTGCCCCGGCGGACGATCCCCAGGTCATCATCCTGGTGACCATGGATACTCCCAGCCGCAGCGCCGGCACCTCCGTGTCCGGCGGCAGCATGGTGGCCCCTGTCAACAGCAAGATCATGGCGGATATCCTGCCCTATCTGGGCATCGAGCCCACCTACAGCGCCGAGGAGCTGCTGGGCGCGGATACCACCGTTCCCTATGTCATCGGCAGCACCGTGGAGGATGCCAGGAGCCGTATGGAGGCCCGGGGCTTCACCTGCAAGGTGGTAGGCTCCGGCGGCACCGTCACGGACCAGACTCCTGCCGGCGGCGCGGTGATCCCCGGCAAGGCCACGATCATTCTCTATGCCGGGGCCGAAAAGCCCAACACCATGTACACCGTTCCCCAGCTGGTGGGCAAAACGGCGGCGGAGGCCAACGTGGCCGCCACCAACGCCGGGCTCCTGGTGCGGTTCAGCGGCGCCACGCAGACCACCTCCGGCAATATCCGGGTGCTGAGCCAGAGCCTGGAGGCCGGACAGCAGGTGCCTGCCGGCACGGTGATCACCGTCCAGCTGGGCGATACCAATATGTCAGACTAAGGGAAAGGAGTCCCCTCTGTGGATCTGCGGGACCTGCTGGCAGGCGTTCCCATCCGGGACGCATCGCCGGACCTGCCCCGGGACGTCACCGGCGCAGGCTATGATTCCCACACGATACAGCCCGGTCAGGCGTTTGTGGCCATCCACGGCGCCGCCGCCGACGGCCACGACTATACGGCTCTGGCCCGGCAGCGGGGCGCAGCCTGCGCCATATCCACCCATCCGGTGGAGGGCCTGCCCTACGTCATTGTCCCCGACACCCGGCAGGCCCTGGCCCGGATGGCCGGAAACTTCTTCCGCCACCCGGACCGGGAGCTGCACCTCATCGGCGTCACCGGCACCAACGGAAAAACCTCCGTGGCCTGGCTGACGGCAGGCATGCTCCAGACCCTGGGCATACGGACCGGTCTCATGGGCACCAACGGCTGCCGCATCGGGGACACGGTCCTCCCCTCCCGCCGCACCACCCCCGAATCCTGGGAGGTGCAGCGTCTGCTGCGGCAAATGGCCGATTCTGGGTGCACCTACGCGGTGATGGAGGTATCCTCCCACGCATTGGCACTTGACCGCGTCTGCGGCTTGGCGTATACTATAGCCGCTTTCACCAATCTCAGCCGGGACCACCTGGACTTTCACGGCACCATGGACCGCTATGCGCAGGCAAAGTCCGCACTGTTCCGCCAGTGCGGGCAGGCCGCCGTGAACCGGGATGACCCGTGGGCCTCCCGCATTCTCCGGGGCTGCGTCTGCCCCGTGTATGGCTATGGCATCCGCAGCGGCGACCTGCGGGCCGAGGACGTGGTCCTCTCCCCCGCCGGCGTCCGGTTCACCGCCCGGGAGGGCGGAATCGCCTGTCCCGTATCCGTGTCCATCCCCGGACTTTTCACCGTGTACAACACCTTGGCGGCCCTGTCCATTGCCCGCCTGTCGGGCATTTCCCTGGCGGACGCGGCAAAGGCGTTGGGACAGTCCCGCTCTGTTCCGGGGCGGATGGAGCCGGTACCGGTGCCGGGGCGCGGCTATCGCGTGTTCATCGACTTTGCCCACACGCCGGACGCCATGGAAAACGCCCTGAAAACCGCCCGGTCCCTGACCTCCGGACGACTCATTGCGGTGTTCGGCTGCGGCGGCGGCCGGGACCCCGGCAAGCGCCCCCTGATGGGCGCGGCGGCCTCCCGATACGCCGACTTGACGATCCTCACCTCCGATAATCCCCGGACGGAGGACCCGCTGGCCATTATCCGGGATATCCTCCCGGGCATCACCGGCAGCCATCAGGTGGTGCCGGACCGCCGGGAAGCCATTTTCCGGGCTCTGTCCCTGGCCCGCAGCGGCGATACCGTTCTCCTGTGCGGCAAGGGCCACGAGACCACCCAGGAAACAGACGGAAAGCTGCTGCCATTGGATGAAAGGCAGATCATTGCGGAATATATAAACGGAAGCTGACCACGTCCCCACGGGACGGGAAGGAGAGAACATGATGGAAATTATTCTGGCAGGCGTCGTAAGCCTGGCGATCACCCTGGCAGCCGGTAAGCTGCTGATCCCCGCCCTGATCCGGCTGAAGGCCGGGCAGAGCATCAAGGAGGTTGGCCCCACCTGGCACAAGGGCAAACAGGGCACTCCCACCATGGGCGGCCTGATGTTCATCATCGGCATCGGCATCGCCATTCTGATCCTGGGCTGGAGGGGCATGCTGGAGGGGAACTTCACCCACCTGTATGTCTATGTATTCGCCCTGGTATTCGGCGTCATCGGCTATATCGACGACTATCAGAAGGTGAAGCATCACCACAACACCGGCCTCACCGCCCCCCAGAAGTTCCTGCTTCAGCTGGCGGCGGCCATTGCCTTCCTGTGTCTCATGCGGTACGAGGGCATGCTGAGCCCCAACCTGTATATCCCCTTCTTCAACACCCATCTGGTGCTGCCGTGGGTGGTGTATATGATCTTCGCCGCCTTCGTCATCATCGGCACCGTCAACGCCGTGAACATTACCGACGGCATCGACGGTCTGTCCTCCAGCGTCACGGTGCCGGTGGCCGTATTCTTCGCGGTGCTGGGCGGCATGTGGCAGGGCTTCGGCCAGCTGGGCGTTTTTGCCGGCGCTCTGGTGGGCGGCCTGCTGGGCTTCCTGTGCTATAACCACTATCCCGCCAAGGTGTTCATGGGCGATACCGGCTCCCTGTTCCTGGGCGGTGCGGTGGCAGCCCTGTCCTTCGCCTATGACATGCCCCTGATCCTGCTGCTGGTAGGCTTTGTCTATCTGTGCGAGACGCTGTCCGACATCATCCAGGTGACATATTTCAAGCTCACCCACGGCAAGCGGATCTTTAAGATGGCCCCCCTCCATCACCACTTCGAGATGTGCGGCTGGAAGGAGACCAAAATCGTGGCGGTATTTGCCGCCGTCAGCGCCCTGTTCTGCGTTCTGGCTTATCTGGGCGTTATGGATCGCTTCGGCGCATAACCAAAAGCATTTCGGAAAGGAGGGGAGCCCATGGCCCTGCGCACAAGCAAACGACGTCCCGTGGGGACCTGGAGCGCCCAACGGCGCCAGGACGCCATGGAGCAGTCCCGGGAAGCCGCCCGGGGTCCTATGGACCTGCCGTTTCTGCTGCTGACGCTGCTGCTGACGGCTATGGGCATGGTCATGGTGCTGTCCGCCAGCTTCCCCTCCGCCTACTACGAAAACGGCGGCAACGGCGCGTACTACTTCATCCGCCAGGGCATTTTCGCCCTGCTGGGCCTTGCCGTTATGTTCGCTCTCAGCAAGCTGAACTATCAGCGTCTGCGGGGCGTGGGCCGTCTGCTGCTGTGGGCGTCTCTGGCGCTGCTGGTGCTGGTCATCATTCCCCATAACCCCATTGCCATCACGGAAAACGGCGCCACCCGCTGGCTGGGCATCAAGGGCACCGTTCTGCGGTTCCAGCCCTCCGAGATCGCCAAGATCGCCGTGGTCATCTACTTTTCCGCCACCATCTCCAAAAAGCGCGAGAAAATGCAGACCTGGCGTCAGGGCATCTGGCCGTATCTGCTGATCCTGGGCGTTATCGCGGGCCTTATGATGCTGGAGCCTCATCTGTCCGGCACCATCCTCATTGTCTGCACGGGCATCGTTCTGATGATCGTGGGCGGCATCAAGGGCTGGCTGATCCCCACCGGCATTGCCGGCGTGGGTCTGGTGGGCACCCTGTACGTCACCCTGGTGAAAAAGGGCATCCTCCACTATGGCGAGGACCGCATCAACACCTGGCGGGACCCCTTCAACGCCGATTGGTACCGGGGCGACGGCTGGCAGATCGCCCAGTGTCTCATCGCCATCGGCTCCGGCGGCCTGCTGGGCGTGGGCCTGGGCAAGGGACGGCAGAAATTCCTCTACCTGCCCGAGGAGCACAATGACTGCATCTTCGCCGTGATCTGCGAGGAGCTGGGTCTGGTGGGTGCCTGCGTCGTCATGCTGGTGTTCGCCCTGCTGATCCTCCGGGGCTTCTGGATCGCCCTCCACGCCCGGGACCGGTTCGGCGCTCTGCTGGTGGTAGGCTTCATGACCCTCACCAGTCTGCAAACCTTTCTGAACATTGCGGTGGTCACGGGCCTGGTGCCCGCCACCGGTATTTCCCTCCCCTTCTTCAGCTACGGCGGCACGGCCCTGCTGTGCCAGCTGGCGGAGATGGGCATCGTACTCAGCGTTTCGCGGCAGATGCCTGCGCCGCAGAACGGATAGGAGGCGCGGCAAAATGAAAGTGATTTTTACCTGCGGCGGAACGGCAGGCCATGTGAACCCCGCCCTGGCTCTGGCCGGATACATGCGGCAGCAGGACCCCAAAGCCCGGTTTCTGTTTGTGGGCACCCCCGACGGTATGGAGCGCGACCTGGTGGAAAAGGCGGGCTACCCCTTCCGGGGCATTCCCATGGGCGGCTTTCAGCGCTCCCTGGGCCACGGCGGCCTGGGGCACAACCTGAACTCCCTGGCCATGTTGGCCAGGTCCCGCAGCCGTGCCCGGGCCATTCTCCGTGATTTCCGTCCCGATCTGGTGGTGGGCACCGGCGGCTATGCCAGCTATCCGGTGGTAAAATGCGCCGCCGGCATGGGCATCCCCACGGCGGTCCACGAGTCCAACATGGTCCCGGGCCTCACCACCAAAATGCTGGAGGGCTCCGCCGACCGCATCATGGTGGGCTTCGAGGAGTGCCGCCGGCACTATCGCCACCCCGGCAAGATCGTCGTCACCGGCACCCCGGTGCGGGGCGACTTCTTTGACCTGACCCGTGCCCAGGCCCGGGAAAAGCTGGGCCTGACCGATGACCGGCCTCTGGTGGTGTCCTTCTGGGGCAGCCTGGGCGCCAGCCATATGAACGCCCACATGGAGGATTTCTTCCGCCTGGAGGCGGCGGACGGCATGCCCTTCCACCACATCCACGGCGTGGGCAAAAGCGGCTACCCCGCCATGACCGCCCGCCTGCGGGCAGACGGCCTGGACCATGTCCCCGGGCTGGACGTCCGGGAGTATATCTACGACATGGCTCCCGTCATGCGGGCGGCAGACCTGGTGATCTGCCGGGCCGGCGCCTCCACCATCAGCGAGATCACGGCCCTGGCCACTCCGGCCATCCTGGTCCCCTCCCCTTACGTCACCAACAATCACCAGGAGAAGAACGCCCGCATTCTGGAGCGGCACGGCGGAGCCGTGGTGCTGCTGGAATCGGAGGCCTCCGGCGAAGCGCTTTACCGGACGGCCCGGGACATTCTCCGTGACCCCCAGCGCCAGGCGGGCATGAGCCGCGGCATGGCGGAGCTGGGCATCCGGGACGCCACAAAGCGTCTCTA
Organism: Oscillibacter sp. CAG:241; assembly: GCA_000435975.1. Lineage (GTDB taxonomy): Bacteria > Bacillota > Clostridia > Oscillospirales > Oscillospiraceae > Vescimonas. The sequence continues at coordinate 92,799 of FR884114.1, forward strand.
TGACACCGTCATGAGCATCCGCAAGTAACCCCCTGCCCCACCCCCTGCATAGGATAGCGGGAAAAAGCTATGAAAGGCGGGGGCATATGAGCCTGATGATAGAAGGGGGACGCCGCCTGTCCGGCGACCTGACGGTACAGGGGGCAAAAAACAGCGTGCTGCCCATTCTGGCAGCGTGTATTCTCAGCGGGGACATCTGCGTTCTGCAGCGCTGTCCCCATCTGGAGGACGTGGACACGTCCATTGACATCCTGCGGCACCTGGGCTGCGCCGTTCGCTGGAACGGCCCGGACCTGGAGGTGGATTCTTCCACGCTGACCCGCTGGGACATTCCGGACCGGCTTATGCGCCGCATGCGCTCGTCTGTGGTGTTTCTGGGGGCCATTCTGGCCCGCTGCGGTCAGGCGGAGCTGTCGTACCCCGGCGGCTGCGCCATCGGGGCCCGGCCCATCGACCTGCACCTGTCCGCCCTGCGGACCCTGGGTGCCTGTATCCGGGAGGAGGGCGGCCGCCTGGACTGCACCGCCTCCGGCCTCGCCGGGGCCGAGATCGTTCTGAGCATCCCCAGCGTGGGGGCCACGGAAAACGCCATGCTGGCCGCCATCGGTGCCAAGGGCGTCACCACCGTTTCCAACGCTGCCCGGGAGCCGGAGATCGTGGACCTGCAGGCCTTTCTGCAAAAGCTGGGGGCCAGCGTTCACGGCGCAGGCACCTCCACCGTGGTCATCGAAGGCGCGGAGGAGCCGCTCCATGGCTGCTGCCACCGCATTCTGGGGGACCGCATCGCGGCGGCTACATATCTGGCGGCGGCAGCCGCCTCCGGCGGAGACATCTTCCTCCGGGACGTGGACTACCGCCACCTGTCCACCGTTACCGGTGTGCTGCGCCAGGCCGGCTGCGGTCTGATCTGCCGGGACGACGGCATCCGACTGACCTCCGACGGGCATCTGCGGGCCGTCAGTCCCATTCGCACCGCACCGTATCCGGGCTTCCCCACCGATGCCCAGGCAGTGCTGATGGCGTCGCTGCTGCGCAGCAGCGGCACCACCGTATTCGTGGAAAACATTTTCGAGAGCCGTTACCGCCATGTGCCCGAGCTGGTGCGCATGGGGGCCGACATCCGGCTGGAGGGCCGGGTGGCGGTGGTATGCGGCGTTGACCGGCTCCACGCCGCCCGGGTCCAGGCTATGGATCTTCGGGGCGGAGCCGCCCTGGTGATTGCCGGGCTCCAGGCCCACGGCGTCACCACGGTGGAGCACCTCCACCACATCCGCCGGGGCTACAGCGACCTGCCCGGCGACCTGGCCCGCCTGGGGGCCCACATACACACAGATATCACAGAGGGAGGAGCTTCCAATGACCCAACCCCGCAAGCACAGACGCAGCCGCCGCCGGAAGCGGCAGGGCAGCCTTGCGTTTCTCTATAGACTTCTTACGTTTGTTCTGATCTGCGGCGCCATTGTGGCGGCCCTGTCCCTGTTTTTCAAGGCGGAGCAGATTTTTGTCACCGGCACCTCCCGCTATTCCCAGCAGCAGGTGCTTCAGGCCAGCGGCATCCGCCAGGGCGGGAACCTGTTCCTGCTGAACAAGCACCAGGCCGCCGCATCCATTACCGAGCAGCTGCCCTATGTGGAGTCCGTCCGCATCCGCCGCCAGCTGCCCAACGCCCTGCATATTGAGATCACCGAGTGCGCCCACCCTCTGGCCCTGGAGCAGGATGGCGCGGTGTGGCTTCTCAACGGCAGCGGCAAGCTCATCGACAAGCTCCAGCCCGGCCAGGGGGAGTCCTACCCCCTGGTCACGGGCCTGGCCCTGACATCCCCCCAGCTGAACCAGCTGGCCGTGCCGGATAATGCCGACAAATGGGACACGCTCCGGCAGCTGTGGCAGCAGCTGCTGAGCAAGGACATGGCCGGCAGCGTCCAGTCCATCGACCTGGAGGACCCCAGCCGCATCACCCTGCGCTATCTGGACCGCTTCGACGTGGTCCTGAAAAAGGACGACGACTTTGATTACCGCCTGAACTACCTGGCGGCGGTGATCGGCCGTCTGGACGGCAGCGACCAGGGCACCATTCAGTGGGACAAGGACGGCAAGGCCCGGTTCATTCCCGGCTAAACCGCAACTTTTTCCGGGAAATCATCCCCCGCCCCTTGACGGGTCACTGAATCCGTTATACAATAGAAAAAGCACGTTATATTGCATACGATCATCTTTCGATATATACTGGCAGGAGGAACCGTCATGGCATTTGAAATGGAAACCGGCCCCGAAAATGTGGTCAATATCAAGGTCGTCGGCGTCGGCGGCGGCGGCAACAATGTGGTCAACCGCATGGTGCGCACCGGCACCAAGGGCGTGGACTTCGTGGCCGTCAACACGGACAAGCAGGTGCTCAATGCGTCCAACGCTACTTATAAAATTCAGATCGGCGAGAAGCTGACCCACGGCAAGGGTGCCGGCTCCAACCCCGAGGTGGGCCAGAAGGCCGCCGAGGAGAGCCGCAACCAGCTGACCAAGGCCCTGGAGGGCACCGATATGGTGTTCATCACCGCCGGTATGGGCGGCGGCACCGGCACCGGCGCTGCCCCTGTGGTGGCGGAGATCGCCCGTGAGCTGGGCGTACTGACGGTAGGCGTAGTCACCAAGCCCTTCTCCTTCGAGGGACGCCGCCGGATGATGCAGGCGGAAAAGGGCGTCGAGGAGCTGCGCAGCCGGGTGGATTCTCTGGTCATCATCCCCAACGAGCGCCTGAAATACGCCACCGATCAGAAGATCACCTTTGCCAATGCCTTTGAGATCGCCGATGATGTGCTGCGCCAGGCGGTGCAGTCCATTTCCGACCTGATCCGCGACACCGGCTTCATCAATCTGGACTTTGCCGACGTCACCACGGTGATGAAGGACGCGGGCCTGGCCCACATGGGCGTGGGCCGTGCTGCCGGCAAGGGCAAGGCCGAGGAGGCCGCCAAGATGGCTATTTCCAGCCCTCTGCTGGAAACGTCCATCAACGGCGCCCACGGCGTCCTGATCAACGTCACCGGCTCCATGGACATCGGCCTGGAGGAAGTGGAGCAGGCCGCCAGCCTGGTCCAGGACGCCGTTCATCCCGACGCCGTCACCATCTTCGGCGCCACCTTTGACGAGTCCCTGGAGGACGAGATCCGCGTCACCGTCATCGCCACCGGCTTCGCCGAGAACAAGCCCCAGGCGGAGCAGCCCGCCCAACCGGCCCAGCCCGTACAGCAGACGCAGACCGCGCCCCAGCAGCCGGTGATGTCTCAGCAGGCCCAGCAGCTCAATGACGCCGTGGACCGGGAGGCCAGCACCGCCCGGGAAAACATCGACCGCGCCTACGACGACATTTTCAAAATCTTTTCCAAGGATAAATAAGCAATTACGGCAAAAAAAGAGGACCTTTTTCAGGTCCTCTTTTTTTGCCTGTTTACATGTACCGCACCACGATGCACACCATAGACACCGCCATTACCATGATGGTAGCCGGCGCACAGTACCGGCAATACTTGCCCCAGGTCACAGGATGTCCGTTCTTGGCGGCCACCGACGTCCCCACCACATTGGCGGAGGCTCCGATGGGCGTTGCGCTGCCGCCCAGATCCGTGCCCATAGACAGGGCCCACGCCAGAACGTGCAGGTCAACGCCTTGGGTCTGGGCCATAGCCTGGATCACCGGCACCATGGTAGCCGCAAAGGGGATATTGTCCACAAAGGCGCTGGCCACAGCGGACACCCACAGGATGATGGCCACCATCACAACGGCCTTGCCGCCGCTGAGCCTGGCGATGCCGTCCGCCAACACACCCAGGCAGCCGGTACGCTCCAGCCCGGCCACCACCACGAACAGCCCCGTGAAAAACAGCAGCGTCTTATAGTCCACCCGGGCAAACAGCCCCGCGGCAGCCTTTCTTCCGCTGGTCAGCAGCGTCACAAGACTCATCAGCGCTGCGGCGATGCAGCCGATGGTGGCCACCGTCAGCTCCGTCTGGGCGTGGGTAATCAGCAGGACCACCACCACCAGGAACGATGCGCCGCAGCCATAGAAGCCCGCCCGGTTCTTCACCGCCGACGCCGCATCGGGGTACACCACATTGGCCGGGCGGTTCTTTTCGCTTTCGGCCAGAGGCTTGCGGAAGCACAGGAAGAAATACACCACCGTGAACACCAGGCACACCCCGGCGATAGCGCCGGTGTTGCCCAGGAAGTCAAAGAAGCTCAGCCCCAGGGACGTGCCGATGATGATGTTGGGGGGGTCGCCGCACATGGTAGCCGATCCGCCCAGATTGGCGCAGAAGATTTCCGCCAGGATCATAGGCACCGGGTCGAAATACAGGGTCTTGGCCAGCTCCGCCGTCACGGCAGCCAGGAACAGGATCACCGTAATGCTGTCGATGAACATAGCCAGCAGCGCTGACATCACCATGAAGCAGAGCAGCAGCGGCACCGTCCGATAGTTCACCAGCTTCGCGATCTTCAGACACAGCCATTGGAAGATCCCCGCATGGCCCATGCCCTCTACCATCACCATCATGCCGGCAATAAACACAATGGTGGACCAGTTGATGCCGGTGCTGGACTCGGATGACCCGATCCAGAACCCCTTCTGCGCAAAGCAGCTCAGGTTCAGCGTCTCCCAGATGGCCCCGCCGTCATGCATGCACAGGCCGAACACCAGCGCCAGAACCAGCGCCCCGCTGATCAGCGTCACCCACTGACGGGGGAAGCGGTCCCAGATGATGAAGCCGAACATCACCACGAATATGGCGACTGCCAGAATCTTTTCCATGATTCATCCTCCCTTTCCTTTGAAATTACTCCTTGAACAGTATGGTATTGTAGTCCCCCGCCCCAGGAAAGTCAACCCTGCGGTCTTATACAGTTTTACAAAAATGTCCGAAATTGGAACATTTTATTCGTCGATTTTATGGCTTTTACTTGATATTAACAATTAATTCACACTTTTCTCTGTGGGCTGAACGTCTCCTCTCTGTGCGCAGAAGAAGCGCTGCGGTCCACACCCGCAGCGCTTCTTCCTTCTCACCCAAATGGTCCCCGGTCCCATGACTTGCTGCGAAGGAGGCCCCCCTGCCGCAGCACCTCATCCGCAGTTCTTTGCGCAAAAATTCCCCCTCCGGTATAACCGGAGGGGGAATCCGTGTCAATAGGGAATGAACCTTACTTGGCAGCCTTCTGAGCCTTGATGGACTCGATCAGCTCGGGCACGACCTTGAACAGGTCGCCCACGATACCGTAGTCAGCCACCTCGAAGATGGGAGCGGTGTCGTTCTTGTTCACGGCGATGATGCACTCGGAATCCTGCATACCAGCCTTGTGCTGGATAGCGCCGGAGATACCCAGAGCAACATAGACCTTGGGATGCACGGTCTTACCGGTCTGGCCGACCTGGTGGTCAGCGGAGATCCAGCCGGCGTCCACGCAGGCGCGGGAGGAACCCACGACGCCGCCCAGAACCTCAGCCAGCTCCTCGGCCAGCTTGATGCCGCCCTCAACGTCCTTGCTGATGCCGCGGCCCACGGACACGATGAAGTCGGCGCCGATCAGGTCAACCAGCTTCTTGGCAGCCTTCACGGTCTCGGTGACCTCGGTGTGGATGTCGGAGGCCTCCAGAGCGAAGGCGGGGTGCAGAATCTCAACGTCCTTCTTGCACAGGCGCTTCTTCATAACGCCGGGACGGACGGTAGCCATAGCGGGGCGGAAACGGGGGCAGATGATGGAGGCCATCAGGTGACCGCCGAAAGCGGGACGGGTCATCTTCAGGTCGCGATCCACGGGATGGGGCTCGCGGTTGATCATCACGGTGCCCAGCTTCTCGATGCGCTCCTCGGGCAGGGTGGAGGCTTCCTTCAGGAAGCCCTTGTAGTTGGGCATGTCGATGTCCAGGTGGGTGCAGTCGGCGCACAGGCCGGTGTGCAGACGGGCGGCGCAGCGGGGAGCCAGGTCACGGCCGATGTTGGATGCACCAAACAGCAGCACCTCGGGCTTGATCTCCTCAACGGCCTCCACGATCACCTTGGTATAGGCATCGGTGGTGAAATCCTTCAGCAGGGGGGAGTTGTACACATAAACCTTGTCCGCGCCATACTCGCCCAGCTCAGCGGCGATGCCGTCCACGTTGTCGCCCAGCAGAATGCCGCACAGCTCAACGCCCAGCTCATTAGCCAGCTTCCGGCCCTCGGAGATCAGTTCGAACGTAGTGGGCATCATCACGCCCTGGCGCTGCTCGCAGAAAACCCAAACGTTTTTGAAGGCAGCGGTATCAGCACTATTAAAAGCCATTTTCTTATCTCCTTCCTTAGATGATATGCTTGGCGGCCAGGATGCCTGCCAGCTTGTCGGTAGTCTCCTTACCGGCGCCCTCGAGCATCATGCCGGCGCCCTTCTGAGGAGGCGTAAAGGAGGTCAGAATATTGGTGGGAGAGCCGGCCAGACCGATGGTGCTCTTGTCGATCAGGGGATGATCCTTCAGAGTCTCATAGGTCATGGTGACCAGGGGCTTGGAATAGGCTTCAAAAGCGCCGCCCACGGACAGGTAACGGGGCTGATTCAGCTCCTTGATGCAGGTGATCATGCAGGGGGTCTTGACCTTCACGGTCATGTAGCCGTCCTCCAGCATGCGCTTGACGGTCAGGGTATTGCCGTCCTTGGTGATCTCGCCGGCATAGGTCACCTGGGGCAGATGCAGCTTCTCAGCGATCTGGGGACCAACCTGAGCGGTATCACCGTCGATGGCCTGACGGCCGGCCAGGATGATGTCATCCTTCTCCACGCCGTAGGTGTCGATGCCGGCGGCGATGATCTGGGAGGTGGCGTAGGTGTCGGAGCCGCCGAACTCGCGGGCGGTGATCAGAACACCCTCGTCCACGCCCATGGCCATCAGCTCACGCAGCATGCCTTCTGCGGGAGGGGGGCCCATGGTGAACGCCACGACCTTGCAGCCCAGCTCGTCCTTCAGGGCCAGGGCGGCCTCAACGGCGTTCAGGTCGTCGGGGTTGATGATGGTCTGCATAGAGGCACGATCCAGGGTGCCGTCGGGGTTCACTGCCACCTTACCGGAGGTATCGGGAACCTGCTTCACAGTAACAAGAATTTTCATTTTACCTTTTACCTCCTCAATTACTTAACGCCCAGGTGGCTGGAGATGACCATGCGCTGGACCTCGGAAGTGCCCTCGTAGATCTCGGTGATCTTGGCGTCGCGCATCATGCGCTCCACGGGATACTCACGGGTGTAGCCATAGCCGCCGAACAGCTGCACGGCGCGGCGGGTGACGTCGGAAGCGGCCTCAGCAGCAAACAGCTTGGCCATGGCGGCGTCCATGGAATAGGGCTCGTGGTTCTGCTTCTTCATAGCGGCGGCGTACACAACGTACTGCGCAGCCTGCATACGGGTGTGCATATCGGCCAGCTGGAACTGGGTATTCTGGAACTGGGAGATGCGCTTGCCGAACTGCACGCGCTCCTTGGTGTACTTGATGGCCTCCTCCACGGCGCCCTCGCCCAGGCCCAGAGCCTGAGAGGCGATACCGATACGGCCGCCGTCCAGAGTCTTCATGGCGATCTTGAAGCCCTCGCCCTTCTTGCCCAGCATACGATCCTTGGGGATCACGCAATCCTCGAAGATCAGGTCGCAGGTGGAGCTGCCGCGGATGCCCATCTTCTTCTCGTGCTTGCCCTGAGAGAAGCCCTTATCGGTTTTCTCCACGATGAAAGCGGAGATCTCCTTCATGGAGCGGCCGCGCTTATCGGTGGTCTTGCCGGTGACGGCGATGATGACGAAGGTATCCGCCACGTTGCCGTTGGTGATGAAGCACTTGGAGCCGTTGAGGATGTAGTTCTCGCCGGACTCATCCAGGACGGCGGTGGTCTGCTGGCCCTGGGCGTCGGTGCCGGCGCCGGGCTCGGTCAGACCGAAAGCGCCGATCTTGCGGCCGGAGCACAGGTCAGGCAGATACTTTTTCTTCTGCTCCTCGGTGCCGTTCTCAAAAATGGGGGCGGCGCACAGGGAGGTATGAGCAGAGACGATAACGGCAGTGGTGCCGCAGACCTTGGCCAGCTCCTCCACGCACATGGCATAGGACAGGACGTCGCCGCCGGCGCCGCCGTACTCCTTGGGGAAATAAATACCCATCATGCCCAGCTTTGCCATCTTCTCGACGGTTTCCATGGGGAAACGCTCTTCTTCGTCGATCTCAGCGGCCAGAGGCTTCACTTCGTTCTCTGCGAATTCGCGGTACATCTTGCGAACGAGCAGCTGTTCCTTCGTCAGATGGAAATCCATACTCTTTTCTCCTTTACAGATTTACTTTTTGTAGTTGAAGAAGCCCTCGCCGGACTTGATGCCCAACTTGCCGGCACGAACCATCTTCCGGATCAGCACGTTTGCGCGATATTTGCTGTCGTGGGTCTCATTATACAGCACGTCCATGATGTTCAGCACGATGTCCCAGCCGATCAGATCGCCCAGGTGCAGGGGGCCCATGGGGTGGTTGCAGCCCAGCTGCATAGCAATATCGATATCTTCCGCAGAGGCAACGCCCTCCTGCAGAACGCAAACGCCCTCGTTGCAATAGGGAATCAGGATCTTGTTGACCACAAAGCCGGGAGCCTCGTTGACCACAACGGGGGTCTTGCCGATCTCGGTGGACAGGGTCTTGATCTTCTCGACCAGCTCGGCGGGGGTGTTGCCGCCGGCAATGACCTCCACCAGCTTCATGGCGGGCACGGGGTTAAAGAAGTGCATACCGATGAGCTGATGCTTCAGGCCCTGACCCATCTCGGTGATGGACAGAGAGGAAGTGTTGGAAGCGAAGATGGCGTCTTCCTTGCACAGAGCGTCCAGACGGCCCAGCAGCTCCTTCTTGGTGGCCATATTCTCGGCAACGCACTCGATGACCAGGTCGGCATCGGCGGCAGCCTCAACCTCCTCCACCAGGACGCGGCTCATGATGTCATCAGCAGCTTCCTGAGTCATCTTGCCGCGGGCGACCTTCTTGTTCAGAGAGGCAGCCAGCTTATCCTTATGACGCTGAGCGCTGGCGACGCTGGAAGCATACATCAGAGCGGTGTGGCCCTTTGCGGCAAAGACCTGAGCGATACCGCTGCCCATAGTACCTGCACCAAAGATTGCGACTTTCATGATAGTTCCTCCTAAATAAATTTATATTTAAGTAGCCGTTTTAATCATCAGGCCCGGCAGGGGACCTGTTAATTAACGAAATAGGGATTTGCCGGGAGTTACTTGTTCTGATAGGGCTCATGCTTGCGCTTTTCCAGGAAAGCGCCCATGCCCTCCTTCTGGTCGGCAGTCTCGAAGCAGCTGCCGAACAGGCCCTCCTCGATGGCCACGGCCCGGTCGATATCCACCTGCATGCCGTCGTTGATGGCCTTTTTGCAGGCGCGGACGGCGATGGGGGCGTTCTTGGCGATGGTCTCGGCCAGCTTCTCGGCGGCGGGCATCAGCTCCGCCAGGGGATACACGGCGTTCACCAGGCCGATACGCAGAGCCTCGTCGGCCTTGATATTCTTCGCGGTATAGATCAGCTGCTTGGCCATGCCCAGGCCCACCAGGCGGGCCAGACGCTGGGTGCCGCCGAAGCCCGGGGTAATGCCCAGGCCCGCCTCCGGCTGACCGAACACGGCGGTGTCGGCGCAGATGCGGATGTCGCAGCTCATGGACAGCTCACAGCCGCCGCCCAGGGCAAAGCCGTTGACTGCGGCGATGGTGGGGACCGACAGCGTCTCCAGCTTGCGGAACACGTCGTTGCCCTTCTTGCCGAAGGCCTCGCCCTCCGCCTTGGTCAGGGTGCTCATCTCGCCGATGTCGGCGCCGGCCACAAAGGCCTTCTCGCCGCTGCCGGTGATGACCAGGGCGCGGATCTCGTCGTCCGCCTTCACCTGCTCCACCAGCTGGTCGATATCCTCCAGCACCTGGGAATTCAGGGCATTGAGGGCCTTGGGCCGGTTGATGGTGGCAACGGCGATGTGGCCCTTCTTTTCCAACAGAACGTTCGTCATGATAGTTCCTCCTTGCTTCGATCACCCGCCCTGTCCACCGGACCGGCGGGCCCACGGTGAGATGCCGCCCACAGCGGTCCCATCTTGTGTATGATCTTCATACAGTTTGTATTATAGTCCCTCGTCTAAAAATTATCAAGCCCTTGTTGACCGCCTTTCTCTTTTTCAGGATATTTCACAAAAGAAATGAAAATTCTTTGCGCATTTTTCAATATGACATGTTCATAATCCGGTCACAAAACCGTCCCCGGCACCAAATAGAGCATTTTTTTCGTTTACAGAACCGGCTATCTTGTGGTATATATAAGAATGGATTTTTATTTGCGGCCCCGGGCCGCGTGGGAGGAAGAACGCTATGCGCATGAGAAAGAAAAAAAACCTGCTGCCCCGGATGGAGGCATGCTCGTCCCTGCTGGTGGCGGACCCCCGTGCCCTGCGGGGCCGCTGGCGGGAGCTGCTGCCCGATGCCCGGGAGCTGCGGGTGGAGCTGGGCTGCGGCAAGGGCCGCTTCACGGCGGAGACCGCCGCCGCCGAGCCGGACGTGCTGCTGATCGCCGTGGAAAAGGTCCCCGACGCCATGGTGGTGGCCATGGAGCGGGCCCAGGCGGCAGGTCTGCACAACGTATTTTTCGTGGACGGCGATGCCGCCTGCCTGCCGGAGTTTTTCGCCCCCGGCGAGGTGGACCGCATCTACATCAATTTCTGCGACCCCTGGCCCAGAAGCAACCAGAAAAAGCGCCGCCTGACCCACGGCAATTTCCTGCAATTATACCGCCGGGTGCTGCCCCTGGGCGGCGAGATCCACTTCAAAAGCGACAACGACAAGCTGTTCGAGTGGTCCCTGGAGGAGATCCCCCGGTTCGGCTTCCGGCTGTCCCAGGTCACCCGGGACCTTCACGCCGGCGGCCCCGTGGGGGTCATGACGGACTACGAGGCCAAATTCTACCAGCAGGGCGTCACCATCAACCGGTGCGTGGCCACCATGGTTCCCTGGGAAGCGCCTGCGGAGGCGGAGGGGGAAGAAGCATGATCGCCCTGTACGAAAACCAGCCCGTCTCCGCCCGGGTCCGGCTGACGGACGACGACTATCTCCGGACCCGCTATTACCTGCACCCCGACGGCACGGCGGACATTACCGTGGGCCGCGGCCCGGACTGGACGGTGCTGGCCTGCAAGGAGTGCTACGGCAAGGCCGTCAAGACCGTCCTGGACCTGGAGCCGGACAGCTGCGTCTTTGACCTGTCCCCTGCCGCCCGGCTGGGCCAGCCGGGCCTCAACGCCGCCCTGGAGGGCATTCTGGGCGGCTCCCACCGCAAGGCCGACTGCCTGACGGACGTCCGCTGCCCCGCCCTGACCTGCTATGCCTCCGGCAGCGGCTTCACCCTGCCCCAGCTCACCGCCGCCTGGCAGCTGGCGGAGGACATTATGGCCGTCCGCAATTATGTAAACCTCCCCGCCAACCTGCTGACGCCGATGGATTTCGCCGCCCGGCTGACGGCCCTGGCCCAGGGTCTGCCCATCGAAACCGCTGTCTACGACCGGCAGCAGCTGGAGGACCTGGGCCTCCGGGGCCTGCTGACCGTAGGCGGCAGCAGCGGCCACCCCCCGGCCCTGGTGGTGCTGCGGTACACCGGTGCGCCGGAGGACTCCCGGCGGGTAGGCTTCGTGGGCAAGGGCGTCACCGTGGACAGCGGCGGCTATTGTCTGAAATCCGCCTCCTCCATGGCGGGCATCAAGGGCGACATGGCCGGGGGCGCGGCGGCTGCCGCCGCCCTGCACGCTCTGGCCCGGCACGGAGTCCGGGTCAACGTCACGGCGGTGATCCCCACCTGTGAAAACCGCATCTCCCCCACCAGCATGCTCCCCGGGGACCGGATCACCCTCTTTTCCGGCCAGACCGTGGAGATCCTCAACGCCGATGCCGAGGGCCGCCTGATCCTGGCTGACGGCCTCACCTGGGCCATCCGCCGGGAGGGCTGCACCCACCTGGTGGATATCGCCACCCTCACGGGAGCCGTGTACGCCATGCTGGGCTATGTGACCACCGGCGTCATGGCCTCCGACGACGGCTGGTACGGCTGCCTGACCCGGGCCGCCGGGCACTCCGGCGAGCGGTTCTGGCGCATGCCGGACTTCCCGGAGTACGAGGACCTGATCCGCAGCGACTATGCCGACGTCCGCAACACCAGCAAGGACGGCTGCGGCGCCATCACCGCCGGGCTTTTCCTGAAGCACTTCACCCAGGGGCTTCCCTGGCTCCACCTGGATATCGCCGGCACGGCGGACAACAACACCGGCATCACCTGGCAGCACCAGACCCCCGGCGCCACCGGGGCCGCCGTGTCCACCCTCTATTACCTGGCCCGGGAGCTGGAAAATGCCTGATCCCCGCCCCCAATCTCCCCCCAAAGGAGGACAACCCACATGACAACCCCCACTCCCTGCGCCCCCTTGATCGAGGGCTGCGTGGATTCCTATGCCTCCGCTCTGGCCGCCTGCCGGGGCGGCGCAGACCGTCTGGAGCTCTGCGGCCAGCTGGTCATCGGCGGCGTCACCCCCTCTCCGGCCATGCTTGAGCAGGTCCTGCGGGACTGCCCCGTCCCGGTGAACGTTCTCATCCGCCCCCGCTTCGGCGACTTTCTGTATACCGATACCGAGATGGACCAGATGTGCCGGGAGATCGACCTGTTCCGCCGCCTGGGCGTCAACGGCGTGGTCATCGGAGCCCTGACCCCGGACGGCGCCCTGGATATGGAGAAAATGCGCCGGATGATGGACTGTGCCGGGAACATGGAGGTGACCCTTCACCGGGCCTTCGACATGTCCCGGGACCCCTTCCGGACCCTGGAGGACGCCGTTTCCCTGGGCTGCCGGACGGTGCTGACCTCCGGCCAGGCCCCGGACGCCGCCGCAGGCATCCCCCTGCTGGCCCGGCTCCGCCGTCAGGCCGCCGGACGCATTCACATCATGGCCGGCTGCGGCGTGAAATGGTGGAACATCCAACAGATTCACCACGAGACCGGCATCCGCACCTTCCACACCACCGGCCGCCGCGCCCCGCTGGACAGCGGCATGACCTACCGCAAGTCCACCGTGTCCATGGGCCTGCCCACCCTGTCCGAGTACGAGGTCTGGCAGACCGATCCGGAGGAATTTGCCCGGTGCGCCGCCATTGTCCACGGTCTGCACGAAACATCTATATAATAATAAGCAGAAAGGAAAATCGCTCATGGAAAAACAGCTCAAGGGCTTCGGCCTGTTCAGAAGATCTCACGAAAGCGCCGTGGATTCGGCGGAGGTCAAGCAGAACGAAAACCGCATCTTCCAGGAGGTGTGCCAGCTGGTGCGGGCCTTCCGGGAAAAGCATCCCTCCGTGGGATATGCGGTGCGGCTGGAGCGTTCCGCTCCCCTGGAGCCGGGTCCCGCGCCGTCCCGCTATTCCGCCTGGCTCATCGTCTCTCTGAGCCGGAACCAGACGATTCTGGAGAGCGGCCCGGATACCACCGAGTGGCCCGACGCCCGGGACAAGATCACCCGGATCCGGGGCAAAAAGCTGACGGTTTCTGACGCGTATGCCCGCCTGATCGAGGAGGACCTGGAGAGCATTACCGCCGACTACGAGGCAAGCCCCGGCACCTATGTGGAAAACCGGGAGGCTTCCCGTGAAATGCTGGCCGAGGCCTGCCGCGTGGAGTGGATCGAGTAAAAAGGAGGCCCCTATGCTGCTGTCCCCCGAAACGTATGCCGCCGCCCGGCGGCGCTTTGATTCGCTGCTGACCGGCCCTGCCGCCTGTGCGGCCCCGGCCATCCGGACGGCGCTGGAGGATCTGGACCCCGACGATGCCCAGGCCCTGGTCTGGTGCTATGCCGCCAGCCCCCTCAGCGACTGGCTGAATACTCCCCCGGCCCTGTTCCGCAGTCTGGCACGGCACGGGGTCATGCTGCGCCGGACCTGCCCCTATGCCGCCCACCTGCCGGAGGACATTTTCCTGAACTATGTGCTCCATCCCCGGGTCAACGAGGAGGAGCTGTCCGACTGCCGCCGGGCTATGTATGATGAGCTGTCCCCCCTCCTGGCCGGTTTGCCGGAATATCAGGCCGCCGTCCGGGTGAATTATTGGAACGCCAGTCAGGTAACATACCGGCTGACGGATGACCGCACGATTTCCGCAGCCGCCGCCTGGCGCTGCGGCTTTGGCCGCTGCGGCGAGGAGTCCACCTTTGCCGTCAACGCCTACCGGGCCGTGGGCATCCCCGCCCGGCAGATCTACACTCCCCGCTGGGCCCACTGCGACGACAACCACGCCTGGGTGGAGGTCTGGGTGGATGGCAGCTGGCATTTTCTGGGAGCCTGCGAGCCGGAGGAGACTCTGGACCGGGGCTGGTTCACAGCGGCGGCAGCCCGGGCCCTGCTGCTGCATACCCGGTGCTTCGGAGACCCCGTGGGGGAGGAAATTATTTCCAGAAGCGGCATGGTGACTCTGCTGAATCAGACCCGCCGCTATGCCCCGGTGCGGACCCTCACCGTCCGGGTAACGGACCGGGCCGGAGCCCCTCTGCCGGGGGCGGCGGTTTTCTTTGAAATTCTCAACGCCTGCCAATGGTTCCCCGCTGCCCGGGTCCCGGCGGACCCGCAGGGACTCGCCCGGCTCACCTGCGGGCGGGGCAGTCTCCGGGTCCGGGCAGTTTGCGGTGAATGGTCTGCGCAGGAAATTATTTCTGGTGACGCAGAAACCGTCACCCTGACTCTGCCGGAGTCGGAGAAGTCGGAAATCAGCCGGGACATCTCGGTCTGTCCCGGCCCTGTCCCTATGTTGTCCCGGGACAAAACACCCCCTGTCCCGGTGTTGTCCCAAGAAAAAAAGCGGCTTGCCGCCGCAATCGACTCCCGCAAACGCCGTATCGCTCATATGGAGCAGGACGCGGAAGCTATGGCAGCGGGCCTTCCCGGAGGAGAACTCCTGCTTCAGGCTCCCGCCAACCGGGAAAATCTGGCAGAGTTTCTGGAAAATTCTTCCTTTTCCCTGCCCCATAAGCAGGCCCTTTTGGCAGCTCTCTCCCCCAAGGATCTTCAGGATGTGACCCCGGAGGTGCTGGCAGAGTCATTGTCCGTGCCCGGCCCCTGCCCGGAGCTGCCGGAGGACGTGTATTTCCGGTATGTGGCCTGTCCCCGGATAGATAACGAGCCCCTGCGGCCCCAGAGGCGGCAGCTGCTGCATGCCCTGACGGACTCACAAAAGGAACATTTCCGCCGTGATCCCCAGGCTTTATACGCCTGGCTTGCGGAAAATATTCACTTTTTCCCCCAGGAGGAATACCCTCAGCTGACCACCCTTCCGGCGGCAGCTCTGGCGTCAAGGGCCGGGTCCCCCCTATCCCGGGATGCGCTGTTCGCGGCCCTGTGCCGGGCCCTGGGCGTCCCCGCCCGGCTGCACCCGGCGGACCGGGAGCCCCAGTTCTGGCAGAACGGTCAATTCCGTTCCGCCGCAACGGGTCTGGCCCGGGGCAGCTTCCTGATTCTGGAAAATCCCATGGCATTCGGCACGGATTTTGGCCTGACAAAGCAGGAGGATGAACAGGCCCTGGACCTGTCGTCCTATTCCTGGAAAAACGGGCAGATGACCGTGGACCTGCTGCCCGGACGTTATACCGTTATCACCGATAGCCGCCTGCCCTGTGGGGATATACACGCCCACACCGTCCGTTTTTCCCTGAATAATGGAGAAAAACGGCGGATTCCCCTGGAAAAAGTGCCGGTTTTCCCGGAGGAGATGACCGTCTCCTGTCCCCTGCCGGACTTCACCGTCCGCTCCCCGGATGGCCGGGAGCTGGCCGGCCGGGAGCTGACCCGGACCCCGACGCTGCTGGCCTGGCTGGAGGTGGGCCGGGAGCCCACGGAGCATCTGCTGGGAGAGCTGCGGGATCGGGCAGCGGCTCTTGCCGGAGTGGATATTGTCCTTCTGGTGCCGGACCTCCGGGACCGGGCGGACCCGCTTCTGGCGGAGGTCTGCCGGGTCCTGCCCCGGTGCCGGGTGCTGCTGGGCGGCAGGCCCAACGCCCTGGCCCGCAGCGTTTTCCTGGAGCCGGGGTGCCTGCCCCTGGTGCTGGTGACGGACGGTCCCCTCCATGCCGTATACGCCGCCGCAGGCTACCGGGTAGGCGGGGTGCAGCTGGCGGAAACGGTGCTGCGGCAGGCAAAGGAGGGGCTCAGATGATCATCGAAAGCCATGCCCACTACAGTCATAAGCGCTACGACGGCACCTTCCGGTACCTGACCGGCCAGTTGACGGCGGAGGAGGGGAACCGGGACGGATTGCTGAAGCGGCTGCGGGAGAGCGGTGTCGCCCTGTGTATCGAGCCCGCCATCGACTTTGACTCCAACCGTCTGACCGCCGCCCTGTACCGGCAGCATCCGGACTTTTTCCGCCTGGCGGTGGGCGTTCATCCCACCCGGACGGCCCAGGTTCCCTGGCGGCAGCGAAAACAGCTGGCCACCTGGGCCCGGGGCCCCGGTGTGGCAGCCATCGGAGAGACGGGACTGGACTATCACCGGCCCCGGCATCACCGGCTGGTCCAGCTGCTGTGGTTCCGGTATCAGCTGGACCTGGCCCGGCGGACAGGGCTGCCGCTGGTGCTGCACATCCGCATGGCGGACCGGGACGCCCTGCCCATGCTGCGCCGCAGGCGGCGGTGGCTCCCCGGCGGGGTGGTGCACTGCTTCCAGGGCGGCTGGGAAACGGCCCGGCAGTACCTGGACCTGGGCCTGTGTCTGGGCATCGGCGGTGCGCTGCTGCGGCGGGAGTCGGCCCCCCTGCGGGAGACAGTGGCCCGGGCGCCGCTGGAGCGGCTGCTGGTGGAGACCGACAGTCCCTATGTGCTGCCGGACATTCCCTGGGAGGGCAGCAGAAAATCTCTGGGCAGGGTGCGCAACTCCTCCCTGCTGCTGCCCCGGATCATTGAGGAGATCGCACGGCTTAAGCGGCTGCCGCCGGAGACGGTGGAGGCGGCTGTGCTGGAAAATACCCGGCGGGTGTTCCGCCTGCCGGACATGAAGAACGGAGGATGACCATGCAGTACGATTTTGAAACCATTCTGGACCGGCGGGGACGGGATGCCCTGGCCCTGGACGTGATCCCCTATGCCGGAGTGGAGCCCAAGGCGGGCTTTTCCCGGATCCCTATGTGGGTGGCGGATATGAGCTTTCCCACCACGCCGCCGGTGCTGGAGGCCATCCAGGCCCGGCTCAGCCACCCCAATTTCGGCTACTACCGGCTGACGGACGCCTACTATGACAGCATCATCCGCTGGCAGCAGGTGCGGCACGGGGTATCCGGCCTGGAGCGGCGGCACATCGGGTATGAAAACGGGGTCCTGGGCGGCGTCAGCTCCGTGGTGCAGGCGTTGACCTGCCCCGGGGAGCCTATCCTGGTCCACAGCCCCACCTATGTGGGCTTTACCCACACCCTGGAGCGGCTGGGGCGGCCCATTGTCCACACGCCGCTGAAGCGGGATGAGGCGGGCGTGTGGCGCATGGACTATGCGGACATGGACCGGCAGCTGAAGGAGCACGACATCCACCTGGCCATCCTGTGCTCCCCCCACAATCCCTGCGGCCGGGTGTGGGAGCGATGGGAGCTGGAGCAGGCCATGGAGGTATACGCCGCCAACGACTGCACCGTCATCTCCGATGAGATCTGGTCGGACCTGATCATGCCGGGACACACCCACATTCCCACCCAGTCCGTGTCCGCCGACGCCCGCAGCCGCACCGCGGCCTTTTATGCCCCCACCAAGACCTTCAGCCTGGCGGGGCTCATCGGGTCGTACCACATTATCTATGACGACCGGCTGCGCAGCCGGGTCCGGCGGCAGGGGGACCTGTCCGGGTATAACAGCTGCAACGTGCTGTCCATGCATGCCCTGACGGGAGCCTACAGCCACGCGGGCATGGAATGGGTGGACCAGCTGTGCGCCGTGCTGGACAAGAACCTGCGGTACATCCGGGACTTTATGGAAAGCCGGTTCCCCGGCGTTTCCATGATGCTGCCTCAGGGGACGTACATGCTGTTCGTCAACTGCGGGGCCTGGTGCCGGGACCACGGCATCACCCCGGACCAGCTGCGCCGCCGGGGTGTGGAGCACGGCGTGATCTGGCAGAGCGGCGAAGCCTTCGGCGACGGCGACTGCATCCGCATCAACGCCGCCCTGCCCCATGCCCTGGTGCGGGAAGCCATGGACCGGCTGGAAAAATACGTCTTTGTGTGAGCGGCCCCCGCCAGGTCACGCGTTTTCGGGAATCGCCACGGGAACAAAGCTGCTGCGTAAAAGAGGGATTGACATTTGCTCCCGCTGTCCGTATAGTGTAATTGTCATTTTTTGGCGAAATCAGAAGGACCAGCCGTGAGGAAAGAGGGAGTACGATGAAAAAGCGTGTTTGGAAACGGATATTGGTGGTTCTGCTGGTGCTGGTGGTGATCGTCGGCGCGGCGGGCCTTGTGCTGGTGAAATCGGCGGCGGATATGGTCCCCCGGATGCAGGAACGGCTGGAGCAGGCCACCAGCATCCACTACATGTATTACATAGATATTGACGCCAGTTCCCTGGCGACCACCTCATCCGCCAGGATAAGCGGTGATATCTCCATGGTCATGAGCGACCCGGTGGCTATGGAAATGGACCTGACTATGAGCGGATCCGGACCGGAGGAAGCGAACCTGTATCACCTCTATGCGGTCCCCGAGGGCGATTCGGAAAAGGTGTATGTGGGCATGGCGGATAAAGAGGACATGAAGTGGTACCGGGCCACCCTGTCCGCTGAGCTTTTCCGCGCAAATGTCCAGTCTCTGGACATCCGGGAGATAACGCAGCTCAGCACACAGAGCGATACTGACTTCCGGGTCGTGGGGATGAATCGGGTCCAGGGTCAGTTGGCTCTGTGCGTTGAGGGAACGCTACCGCCGCATATCGCGCAGGGAATACTGAAAAACAGCACCACCGGCCTTTGGGATCGCCTGAAGTCTCTGTTTGGGACCTCGGATACCCCGGAGGAAACAGCGGCGGAGGTCCCTGTCCGGGTCTGGATAGGGCTTTTCTCCCGCCTACCGGTAAAGTATGAGATAGACGCGACGCAGCTCATGCAGCAGATCGTGCAGAAAAATCAGGAGGACGGCACCATCAGCCGCTATGCCATCGGACTGGAGATCGTTGGCTATAACGATATTCAGGAGATCACCGTGCCGCAGGAGGTGCAGGACGCCTCCAAAAACCTGACCTTCTGGAAGGATTAACCGCAAAAGGTCCCGGCCAAAGCCGGGGCCTTTTGCGGTTCTTTCCGGATAAGACCAGAAAGCGGGGATATTCGAAAAAATAATGATTGACATTTGTCTTTAATTTTTATATATTGTATCTGCCAAATTTCAACGAGAGATATCAGGCCTATCCGCAAGGCCTCCCTTTGAACAGAGAAAAGAGGTAAGTCAAAAATATTTTACGAACGGGGGAGGATAAATGTCCAAAGAGTTGATTCGCCTGCGGGACCTCTGCATGGCGTTTGACGACGAGCTGGTTCTCGATCACATCAATCTGTATATCAACGATTCTGAATTCCTCACACTTCTGGGCCCCAGCGGCTGTGGAAAGACCACAACGCTGAGGATTATCGGCGGTTTCACGACGCCCACGTCGGGAGACGTCACCTTTGACGGTGTGAGGATTAATGATGTCCCGCCGCATAAGCGGCAGATCAACACGGTGTTCCAGAAGTATGCGCTGTTCCCTCATCTGGACGTGTTTGAGAACATCGCCTTTGGCTTGCGGATCGCCAAGGTGCCTGCCGAGGAAATCGAGGAGCGCGTGACGGAAATGCTGGGCGTGGTGAGTCTGAAGGGCTTTGAGCACCGGAAAATCACCCAGCTGTCCGGCGGCCAGCAGCAGCGAGTGGCCATCGCCCGGGCGCTGGTGAACCGGCCCAAGGTCCTGCTGCTGGACGAGCCCCTGGGCGCGCTGGACCTGCGCCTGCGGAAGGATATGCAGAACGAGCTGAAGCGTATCCAGCAGCAGATGGGCATTACCTTCATCTATGTGACCCACGACCAGGAGGAGGCCCTGACCATGTCCGACACCGTGGTGGTGATGGACAAGGGCCGCATCCAGCAGATCGGCACCCCCGAGGACATCTATAACGAGCCGAAAAACGCCTTTGTGGCGGACTTTATCGGCGAGAGCAACATTCTCAACGGCACCATGGTCCGCGACAACGTGGTGAAAATGTACGGCAAGGAGTTCCCCTGCGTGGACGGCGGGTTCGCCCCCAACGAGCCGGTGGACGTGGTCATCCGCCCCGAGGACATCGACATTGTCCCCGTGGAGCAGGGGCAGCTGGTGGGCACCGTCACCAACGTCACCTTCAAGGGGATGCAGTACGATATCATCGTGGACTTCCGGGGCTTCAAGTGGCTGATCCAGACCACGGACCACTCCCCGGTGGGGGCGCGCATCGGCGTGAAGATCGACCCGGACGGGTTCCATATCATGAAAAAGAGCGAATATTCCGGTCAGTTCGGCGACTACAGCTCCTATTCCGAGGAGTATGAGGAGCTGGCGGACGCCTCCTGGGAGACGGATGAGGAGGAGAGCGGGGATGAAGAATAAGCTCTCCCGGTTCGCCGTGCCCTATGAGGTGTGGATGGCCATTTTCGTGGTGGCCCCCATCCTCATCATGGTGATCTATGCCTTCTCCTCCTCAGAGGGGGGCTTCACCCTGGACAATTTTGTGCAGATGGGCGGCTATACCCAGGTGTTTCTGCGGTCATTCAAGCTGGCCATCATCGCCACGCTGATCTGTCTGGTCATCGGGTACCCGGTATCGTATCTCATGAGCCGGGAGGGGCCCGCCTTCCAGCGGACGGCCATGGTGCTGATCATGCTGCCCATGTGGATGAACTTCCTGCTGCGGACGTATTCCTGGATGACCATCCTGGAAAACCACGGGCTGCTGAACCAGCTGTTTCAGAAAATCGGGCTCATCAGCCTGTATAACCACATTTTCGGCACGGAGCTGGAGTATTTCTCCATGATGAATACCCAGGGGGCCGTGGTGCTGGGCATGGTATATAACTATCTGCCCTTTATGATCCTGCCCATCTACTCTGTCATCATCAAGCTGGACGGCTCCCTGCTGGAGGCCGCCCGGGACCTGGGGGCCAACTCCATGACGGTATTCCGCCGGGTGATCCTGCCTCTGAGCCTGCCGGGGGTCATCTCCGGCATCACCATGGTGTTTGTGCCGTCGGTGTCCACCTTCGCCATCAGTCGGATGCTGGGCGGCGGCACGGAGCTGCTGCTGGGCGACCTCATCGAGCGGCAGTTCCTGGGCGGGGCCTACAACCCCCAGCTGGGCGCGGCCATCTCCCTGGTGATGATGGTCATCGTGCTGGTGTGCATGCTGGTGATGAATCGCTTCGGTGAGGGCGAGGAACAGGCGGTGATCCTATGACCGGGCGCAGACAGAACAGCATCGGCGATCGGGTGCTGATGGCGCTGGTGTTCCTGTTTTTGTACGCACCCATCATCATTCTCATCGTGTTCTCCTTCAACGCGGGCACCAGCTCCAGCGTGTGGAAGGGCTTTTCCCTGAAATGGTACGAGTCCCTGCTGTCCAACCGGCTGATCATGAACAGTGTGTACACCACCCTGATGGTGTCGCTGCTGTCCACCATTGCGGCGGCCATTGCGGGAACGTTTGCCGCCATTGGACTGTACGCCATGAGCCGGCGGCGCCGGACCATCGTCAATTCCGTCAACAACATCCCCATGATGAACGCGGATATCGTCACCGGCGTCAGCCTGTGCCTGCTGTTCGTGGTGTTCTTCAACGGATGGGGCGCCTTTGCCGGGTGGGTGAACTCCTGGCAGTCGGCGGTGGTGCTGCCGGAGCGGCTGACCATGGGCTTCGGCACCCTGCTTATCGCCCATATCTGCTTCAACATTCCGTATGTCATCCTGTCCGTGGGGCCAAAGCTGCGGCAGATGGACCGGAACCTCATCGACGCGGCCCAGGACCTGGGCTGCACCTGGATGCAGGCATTCTGGCGGGTGGTGATCCCGGAGATCAAGCCCGGCATCGTGTCCGGTGCGCTGACGGCCTTCACCATGTCCGTGGATGACTTCATCATCAGCTATTTTACCGCCGGGACCAGTGCCTCCACCCTGGCCATGACCATCTACGGCATGACCAAAAAGCGCGTCAGCCCGGAGATCAACGCCATTTCCACCCTGCTGTTTGTGACGGTGCTGGTGCTGCTGGCCATCATCAACCTGCGGGACAGCCACGCCGCCCGCCGGGAGCACCACGCAGCGGCGACTGCCGCCTCCGGTGCGCCTATGAAGCACCACCGGCGGCCCAACAAGGTGCTGCGGCGCGTGGCGGCCGGGGTCATGGCCTGCGTGCTGACGGCGCTGCTGGTGGTCACCGGCCGGTCCGTCCAGTCGGAGCGGGTGGTGAACGTGTGCTCCTGGGGCGAGTACATCGACGAGGAGCTGATCACCCAGTTTGAGGAGGAAACCGGCATCCGCGTGAACTATCAGACGGCGGAGAGCAACGAGGCCCTGTACTCCCTCATCAAGATGGGCGGCGCGGACTTCGACGTCATCGTCCCCTCGGACTATATGATCGCGCGGCTCATTGAGGAGGACATGCTGGCGGAGCTGGACTACAGCCACATCCCCAACTTTGACCTGATTGACGACACCTATAAAAACCTCAGCTACGACCCGGAGAACAAGTACACCGTGCCGTACGCCTGGGGCACCCTGGGCATTATCTACAACACCACCATGGTGTCCGGGCCTATTACCAGCTGGGACGCCATGTTCGATCCCCAGTATGCGGGACAGGTGCTGATGATCAACAACTCCCGGGACGCTCTGGCCGCGGCCCTGCTGGACCTGGGCTACAGCATCAATACCACCGACGAGAGCCAGCTGGAGGAGGCCTTCAACCTGCTGAAAACCGCCAAGGACAGCGGCGTGTATCAGGCCTTCGTCATGGACGAGGTGTTCCAGAAAATGGAGGGCGGAAACGCCGCCATCGCCATGTACTACGCCGGAGACTACCTGACCATGCTGGAGAACAACGAGGATCTGGCCTTCGTTATCCCGGAGGAGGGCAGCAACTGGTTCGTGGACGCCATGTGCGTCCTGAAGGACACCCAGCACATGGCCGAGGCGGAGGAGTGGATCAACTTCATCGCCTCCACCAGCTCCAACCTGGCCAACATGGACTATATCTGGTACGCGTCCCCCAACCGGGAGGCGCTGGAGCAGTACCCGGCCTACTACCAGGAGGTCAACGAGGAGGAGCTGGACCCGGAGATCTTCCAGATCATGGCTCCCCCGGCAGAGACCCTGGACCACTGCGAGATCTATGAGAACCTGCCCAAGGAGACCCTGAAGCTGTATGACCGCCTGTGGACCAGGCTGGGCGTGTAATGGAGGAACGGATATGCTGGAGATCGGAAAATCCTATACCATCGAACAGGTAGTCACCCCGGAGATGACCGCCCGGGCCATCGGCTCCGGCGGCCTGGAGGTGTTCGGCACCCCGTTTATGATGGCCATGATGGAGCACGCCGCCATGGACTGCGTGCAGCCGGACCTGCCGGAGGGCAAGGGCACCGTGGGCGTGGACATCCAGTCCAGCCACCTGGCGCCCACCCCTGTGGGCATGACCGTTCGGGCCACGGCCACCGTGACCGGCGTGTCGGAAAACGGGAAGCTCATCACCTTCCGGGTGGAGGCCAGCGACGACTGGGGCCCCATCGGCGAGGGGACCCACACCCGGGCCGTCATTGCCAATGACCGCTTCCTGCAAAAGTGCAACAGCAAGCTGACGGAACAGAAATAACAAGCAAAACGGGACCGGGGAG
>FR884114.1:116867-147686 GCA_000435975.1 Oscillibacter sp. CAG:241
TGCCAGCAGCGGCAGGCTGCCGGACAGATCGATGCCGTCGGACGCCTCATACATCACCGCCCGGCCGCCGCAGGTGATGGCCGCCGCCGGGCACTCCCCCGTATCCCGGCTCCGTACCAGCAGCACCAGGTCCGTGCCGGGACAATCCCCCTCCTGAACCTGCCACGCGTCTCCGCCCCAGCGGCTGCTAAGCCAGCCCCGGACTACCGGTCCGGCCATGGCCGGAATCGCCAGATGAACATACTGCATATCCAGCACCTGGCCGGTCCACACCGTACCGCCTCCAGCCGACGGATCATACGCATATTGGGTGGCCGTCAGCTGCACCGGACACAGCAGGGTGGGCAGCTGACGGCGCAGCGTATCTCCCCGCCCCTCCGGCGGCTGGGCGCCGGGTGTGCCTGTCAGCTCCTCTATCCGGGGCAGCGTACCGCTCTCTGGCAGAGACTGCTGCCGGGGAAACAGCAGGCCTCCCGCCAGCAGCATGTATGCCGCTGCCAGCGGCAGCAGCCAGGTGCAGATATTCCTCAGAAGGGTCCGCCGCCCAGGCCGCGGACCGGGAAAACGATACGCTCCCCCCTGGCGCACCCCACGCCGGGCGCGATGCAGGTCCCGCCACTGCGCCCCCAGCTGGAACGGCGACACCAGCAGCATCAGCCACCCCAGCACCGGCACCGACACCAGCCGCAGCAGCGTCATACCGGGCAGCAGCAGCGCCGCCAGCACCGCGGCCAGCA
Source organism: Oscillibacter sp. CAG:241 (assembly GCA_000435975.1). GTDB lineage: Bacteria > Bacillota > Clostridia > Oscillospirales > Oscillospiraceae > Vescimonas. Next base: position 117,605 of record FR884114.1, read on the forward strand.
GCAGACCTGCCGCCGTCGTGGCCCACCACAGCCGCCGCTCCATGCCCCGCAGGGAACAGGCCAGACTGTCGTCATCAGTGAACACCGGCGGGGCCGCTGGGTCCTCCGCCGCGAACAGCCGGAACTCCCCGGCGTCCCGGACGTAGGTCCACCCGGCCTGCTGATACAGCGCCCGGACCTCCGGAGATAAGGCGCCGCTGTCCCGCCGGGGCGTCAGGGCGTACCGCAGAGTCCGGGGCGGGCCCTTTTTCATCCGCCATATGGGGAAAAAGCTCCCCGCCGGATACCAGCCCCGGGCAGCCTGGGCCGCCAGCCATTGCTCCCGGGCAGCAAGGTCCATGTACGCCGCGTTTTCAATCCGAAGTGTCATGCCGTTCCTCCTTTTCCGCATCCGCTACGCACCGGTGCAGCCGTGCCAGCTCCGCCTGATAAACCCGCAGGCCCTCCTCCGTCAGCCGGTAGTTCCGCTGCCGCCCGTGGACGGACACCTCCCGGATCAGTTCCTCCTCCAGAAACCGGCCCAGGATGGTGTACAGCGTCCCCGGTCCCAGACGCACCCGGCCCTCTGTCCGCCGCTCCACGGCGGCGGCGATCTCCGTGCCGCACAGCTCCCCCCGCCGGAAGGCCATCAGAACATAGAACATGGCCTCCGTCAGCGGGGTTTTTCCGCGCTGTCCCATGGGCATCCCTCCTAATATCGTATAGCGATATCGTATCATGATATCACATGGCTGTCAAGGAGCAAAAAAAAGTTTCTTCCTCATCGCGAGAAAAGCCCTTGCAATCAGCGGGCGGGGACCGTATAATATAAGTTCAGTGTGCAAGCACGGAAATACGACCGAACAAGGAGTGTGAGACAATGACCGAGGAAGGGAAGGCCCCTCTGATGGAGGAGAGTGCCGAGAGCAAAAACTTTATTCTGAACTTTATCGACGAGGACATCGCAGAGGGTGGCCGGTTCCAGGGACTGACCGTTCACACCCGTTTCCCGCCGGAGCCCAACGGCTATCTGCACATCGGCCACTGCAAGGCCCTGTGCATCGACTTCGGCACCGCCGAGCGATACCATGGCCTGTGCAACCTCCGCATGGACGACACCAACCCCGCCAAGGAGGACACCGAGTATGTGGACGCCATCCAGCAGGACATCCACTGGCTGGGCTTTGACTGGGGCGACCGGTTCTTCTACGGGTCCGACTATTTTGAAAAGGACTATGAATACGCCGTGGAGCTCATCAAAAAGGGGCTGGCCTATGTCTGCGAGCTGACGCCGGAGGAGTTCAAGGCCAACCGCGGCGACATCGGCATCCCCGCCACGTCCCCCTACCGGGACCGGCCCATCGAGGAGAACCTGCGGCTGTTTGAAATGATGAAAAACGGCCAGGTGGAGGAGGGGAAAATGACCCTGCGGGCCAAGATCGACCTGGCCAGCGGCAACCTGAACCTCCGGGACCCCATCATCTACCGCATCCGCTTCATCAATCACCACCGCCAGGGTACCAAGTGGTGCATCTATCCCATGTACGACTTTGCCCACCCCATCCAGGACGCCCTGGAGGGCATCACCCACAGCCTGTGCTCCCTGGAGTTTGAGTCCCACCGGCCCCTGTACGACTGGGTGGTCAGCAACGTGTCCATCCCCTATCACAAGCCCCGGCAGATCGAATTTGCCCGGCTGGGCATCGACCACACCGTCATGAGCAAGCGGAAGCTCCGCAGGCTGGTGGAGGAGCACTATGTCTCCGGCTGGGATGATCCCCGGATGCCCACCCTGTGCGGCCTGCGCCGCCGGGGCTATACCGCCGCCTCTATCCGCAGCTTCTGCGAGCGCATCGGCGTGGCCAAATCCCCCAACACCGTGGAGTACGGCTTCCTGGAGCACTGCCTGCGGGAGGATCTGAACGTGTCCGCCCAGCGGACCATGGCGGTGCTGCATCCGGTGAAGCTCACCGTCACCAACTATCCCCAGGGCCAGAGCGAGACCTTCACCGTGGAGAATAACCCCACCGATCCCAGCCAGGGCACCCATGAGATCACTTTCAGCCGCCACCTGTGGATCGAGCACGAGGACTTTCTGGAGACGCCCATTCCCAAGTATAAGCGCCTGTATCCCGACGGCCCCGAGTGCCGCCTGAAGGGCGCGTATCTGGTGAAGTGCACCGGCTGCGTCAAGGATGAAAACGGCCAGATCGTGGAGGTCCTGTGCACCTACGACCCCGACAGCCGGGGCGGCGATCCCGCCGACGGCCGCAAGGTCAAGGGCGCCACGCTGCACTGGGTGGACGCGGAGAGCTGCGTGGACGCCGAGGTGCGCCTGTATGACAATCTGTTCTCCGATCCCCAGCCCGACGGGCCGGACAAGGATTTCCTGAACTGCCTGAACCCCGACTCCCTGATGGTGCTGGAGGGGTGCAAGGTAGAGCGGGCCATGGTGGACGTGGCCAAGCGCTTTGACCAGGCGGAAAACCGCACCGGCGTCAACGCCCCCACCTTCCAGTTTATGCGGACGGGCTATTTCTGCATGGACAACCGGGACTGCACGGCAGATCACCTGGTGTTCAACCGCAGCGTGTCCCTGAAGGACAGCTTCAAAAAGTAACCTGTAAAGTAAAAGTTGCGCCGCCCAAAGGACGGCGCAACTTTGTTTTGCTGGACAAGGGGCAGGGCAATCTGTATAATGGGGAGAAAAGAGGAGGTCCACGCCATGTCCCTATACGATGTCGTTCACGCCCCGCAGCCCCGGAAACGGGACCGGAAGCTGCACATACTCACCGCCATTGGGCTGATCCTGGTGCTGGCGGCGTTTATCCCCATTCCGTGGGCCATGCATTTACAGCGGCAATATCGCCATTTTATAAATGGGCTGGGAGAAAGCGTCCAATACGCCAAGGAGCAGGGCGGCCTGTACGTCCGGCGGGACGGGCGGCAATACTGGTCCCGAGAGTCCGCCTCGCGGCTGTATTTACAGCTGAATACCGCCGGCATGGGCAAACGTCAGAACAGCGCCCCCAAGTCCGTGCCGGATGCGGAGCTGGAGTTCGGCAACGGGTGCATCCTGCGCCTGTGGGAGCAGGACGTCTGGGACGGGTACAACCGCAAATGGGTCCCCGGCGTGTTCGTCTGGTACCAGGGGGCAGACGGGACCAACTATATGTATGACACCGACCAGGTGCGGTGGCAGGTGCTGGGCAAGTGGGTGCCCGGAGAATAGGAGGAGCGATATGGGTCTTTACGATGCGGTACGGAAGGAGCAGTCCCGGCGGCGGTTCCACCCCCTGTGGGCGGCGGCGCTGGTCTTTGCCATGGCGCTGGTGACGGTGCTGGGCCTGGTCATCAGCAAGCCCCAGCGGGACCACGACCGGTTCGTCCAGTGCATGAGCGAGATCTCCAGCAGCACCACCTATGCCCTGGCCCGGAAGCATACCAACCTTCAGGCTCAGGTGGACGGCCAGAGCCTGCGCATTACCCAGGAAAACGGCTATGCCCTGTACGGCAAGCTGTTCAACATGGGCGCCGTATTCAGCCGGGATGTGCCCAAGGGCGGGGGCATCCGCCTGGACTACGGCGACGGCGCGGTGATGGAGCTGTGGCCCTACCGGCTGCCCGCCGGGTCCGCCCGCAGCCAGGGGCTGTTCGTGCGGTTCCGGAATCCGGAGGGAAAGGTCTATTCCTACTACACGGACCGGGATACCTTTGCCCGGGTCACCGAGTGCCTGTCGCCGGAGCATAACCCGGCGTGGGACTGAAGCAAGCCATATGAAAACGGCCCTGCGGGAGCGTGCTCCCACAGGGCCGTTTTGCGCTTATTTCAGCTCGTCCAGGGTCAGCCGGAAGCTGGGCAGAAAGTCCCGGAGGAACAGGTCCACCTCCGGCAGGTGCATCTTCTCCAGTGCCTGCCGGGTCTGGTGGGCGGCGGCCCGGAACTCGTCGTTTCCGGCCTTCTGCTCCTCCAGACACTTGATGTGGGCCGACAGCTTGTCCGCCGCCTTCACCAGCTCCTCCACCTCCGGGTCCGCCGGGGTCAGCAGGCCGGCGTAGATGTCCTGGAGCCTCTGGGGCAGCATCCCCGTGAGCTTCCGGCAGGCGATGGCCTCCACCTGCTTATAGGCGTCCCGGATGTCGGGGTTATAATACTTGATGGGCGTGGGCATATCGCCGGTGAGGATCTCGCTGGCGTCGTGGTACAGGGCCGCCACAGCCACGGCTCCGGCGTCCACCTGGCCGCCGAAATACTCGTTGCGCAGCACCGCCAGGGCGTGGGCCAGGATAGCCACCTGGTGGCTGTGCTCCTGGATATTCTCGGTGTAGCTGTTGCGCATCAGGGCCCAGCGGTCAATGAACCGCATCCGGGCCATATAGGCGAAAAAGTGGTGCATCACTGTACCTCCCCCAATAGAATTTCCCCGTCGGTGCCGGTGATCCTCACCGGCAGCACCTGATTGTGGAGGTTTTCGCCGCCGGGGACGACCACCTCCATATAGTTGGGCGCGTGGCCGCCGTAGCGGCCTGCCACCGGCTGCTCAAACAGCACGGAATACGTCTCTCCCACGCAGCCCTCCAGAAACTCCCGGTGCAGCCGTGCGGCCAGCGCGCCGGCCCGGGCGGCCCGCTCCTCCTTCACCGGGCCCGGCACCTGGGGCATGTCCGCCGCCCTGGTGCCGGGACGGATGGAGTACGGGAACACATGCATGGCCGCAAAGCGGCACTCCTCCAGAAACGCCAGGGTGGCGGAGAACTCCTCCTCCGTCTCCTGGGGAAAGCCGCAGATCACGTCGGTGGTGATGGCGGGGCGGGGGAAATATGCCCGCAGCAGGCGGACGGATTCCCGGAACCGGGCGGTGTCGTACCGGCGGTTCATGCGGCGCAGGGTGGCGTCGCACCCGGATTGCAGGGACAGATGGAAGTGGGGGCACAGATTGGGAAGCTGCGACGCCCGGCGGCAGAAATCCTCCGTCACCGTCCGGGGCTCCAGGCTCCCCAGCCGCAGCCGCAGCCGGGGTGCGGCCGCCGCTACAGCCTCCACCAGGTCGATGAGGCTGCTGCCGTCGTGAAGATCCCGGCCCCAGGAGGAAATTTCGATGCCGGTGAACACCAGCTCCCGGTATCCCTCCGCCTGGAGCTGCCGGGCCTGGGCCACGGCCTCGGCCAGGGGCAGGGACCGCACCGGCCCCCGGGCATAGGGAATGATGCAGTAGGTGCAGAAATTCACGCAGCCGTCCTCCACCTTCAGCATGGCCCGGGTGCGGGCCGCCATGCCTCCGGCAGGCAGCACCTCAAAGTCCCGCCGCCGCAGGGAGTCGTCCACTGCCACCCGGGGGGCCCGGTCCCGGGCCTCCTGCTCCAGCAGGTCCAGAAAGGCCATCCGGCCGCCGGTGCCGCCGATCAGGTCGATGCCCAGGCCCTTGGCCTCGTCGGTGTGGGTCTGGATATAGCAGCCGCAGGCGGCCACCACGGCGTTGGGGCTGCGGCGCTTGGCCCGGCGGATCATCTGACGGGATTTTTTGTCGCTGACGGCGGTAACGGAGCAGGTATTGACGATATAAGCGTCGGCGCTGTCCTCGAAGTCCACCAGCTCATGACCCCGGCGGCGCAGCTCCTGCTCCATGGCCTGGGTCTCGTACTGGTTCACCTTGCAGCCCAACGTGTAAATGGCAACTCGCATGGGATTCTCCTTGCACTTTCTGAGTTAATTCGGTATAATATAAGGACTTGTGATTTATTATAATGCATTCTGCCGCCGGTGGCAAGCGGCGGCAGAGGATTTGTGAGGAAACGCGTATGATTTATCTGGATCATGCGGCCACCACGCCGGTGCCCCGGCCTGTGGCGGACGCCATGTATGAGGTGCTGACGGATCAGTTCGGGAACCCTTCGTCCCAGTATCCCCTGGGCCGGGAGGCAAAGCAGCTGGTGGAGGGATGCCGGGCCACGGTGGCCGGGGCCCTGGGGTGCCGGCCGGAGAACCTGCATTTCACCTCCTGCGGCACCGAGTCCGACAACTGGGCCATCTCCGCCGCCGTGTGGCAGGGCCGCCACGCAGGGCGGCACATCATCACCACCGCCGTGGAACACAGCGCCGTGCTGGAGCCTTGCAGATGGCTCCAACAGCAGGGGTATGAGGTGACATACCTGGCCCCGGACAAAACGGGCCAGGTCACCGTGCAGCAGGTGGCGGACGCCCTGCGGGAGGACACGGTGCTGGTAAGCATGATGCTGGTAAACAACGAGACGGGCTGCGTGTTTCCGGTGGAGGAAACGGCCCGGCTGCTGCGGGAGAAAAAAAGCCGGGCCCTGCTCCACTGCGACGCCGTCCAGGGCTTTCTGAAGGTCCCCTGCGATCCGGCAGGCTGGGGTGTGGACCTGATGAGCCTGTCCGCCCATAAGATCGGCGGGCCCAAGGGCGTGGGCGCGCTGTACACCGCCCCGGAGCTGCGGAATCTGCGGCCCCTGCTGCCCGGCGGCGGCCAGGAGGGGGGCCTGCGGTCCGGCACCGAGGCCACGGCCCAGATCGCGGGCTTTGCCAGGGCCGTGGAGCTGCGGCAGGAGCACCTGGATGAAACGCTGCGGCATATGGCAGACATCAAGGCCTATTGCCGGGAGCGGCTGCTGTCCATCCCCGGGGTAGTCCCGGTGGGCGAAGGGACCGCGCCCCACATCCTGGCGGTTTCCCTGGTGGGGTATCCCAGCGCCAACATCGTCACGGACCTGGGTGCGCAGGGCATCTGCATCTCCGCCGGGTCCGCCTGCCACCGGGGCAGGGCCAGCCATGTGGTGTCGGCCCTGCACCTGGACAAAAAGACCGCCGCAGGGGTCATCCGGATCAGCTTCGGTCCGGACACCTCCAGAGCAGACATCGACGGGCTGTATCAGGCCCTTCTGAACCACAAAAATCAACGTTTTCCCATGCTGTGAGGTGTCATATGTTTCGTTGTCTCAAGCGGGGACCGGGCTTCTACGGGTATCTGTGGCGGCTGACGGGGCCCATAGCGCTGCAAAATCTGATCACGTTTTCCCTGGGCCTTATCGACACGCTGATGGTCAGCTGGCTGGGCAACACCCAGATGGCCGCCGTCACCACCGCCAACGTGCCGGTGTTTCTGCTGATCTCCATCGTGTTCGGGGTCCAGAGCGGCCTGGGCATCCTGGTAAGCCAATACTGGGGCAAAAAGGACATGGAGAGCATCAGCCGGGCCATCGGCGTGGCGGCCATGCTGGGCACCGGCATCACCCTGGTGCTGGCGGTGGTGCTGTTCCTGTGGCCGGTGCAGATCATGGACCTGCTGTCCAACAAGCATGAGCTGTCGGTGCTGGGCGCGCCGTATCTGAAGCTCATCGGGTTTTCCTATGTGTTCAATATGCTCTCGTCCGTCTATGTCAGCGCCATGCGCAGTGCCGAGAATTCAGGCTTCGGCATGAAGCTGTTCGGCGTGTCCACCCTGCTGAACACGGGGATGAACTACATCCTCATTTTTGGCAAGTGCGGCTTCCCTGCCCTGGGCATTCAGGGGGCGGCCATTGCCACGCTGCTGTCCCGGGTGGCGGAGTTTCTCATCTGCCTGGTGTGCGCCCTGCGCAGCCGCATTCTGCCCCTGGACCTGGCCGCCTTCTTCCGGCCGGGATGGGAGATGCTGCGGCGCTTCGTAAAATACTCCACCCCGGTGATCGTCAACGAGACGGCCTGGGGCCTGGGCAACAGTCTGCTGACGGTGATCCTGGGCTATACGGACAACTCCGTGGAGATGCTGGCGGCCAACGCCGTGATGGGCAACCTGAACCGGCTGTTCCTGGTGGTGTGCTTCGGTCTGGGTGCAGCCACGGCAGTGATGGTCGGCAAGGCCATCGGCGAAGGACAGAGCCACCGGGAGGTCATGGATCTGAGCCGGACGCTGCTGGTGTTCACCCTGCTGGTGGGAACGGGGCTGGCGGCGGTGTCCCTGGCGCTGGTGCCCACGCTGTTCGTGCCGGTGGTGTTCCCGCTGTTCAAGCTGACGGGCCAGTCCGCCGCCATTGCCGCGGCGCTGGCGGTGACGTCGTTTGTGATGATCCCCCTGCACGCCTATTCCATCTCCGCCGTCACCGGCGTGCTGCGGGCAGGCGGCGACGTGGCCTGGTCGGCGGCGCTGGACATTGCGCCCCAGTGGCTGCTGGCCCTGCCGCTGACGGCCCTGCTGGCCCTGGTGTTCAAGGCCAATTATTGGTTCATCGCCGCCGCCATTCAGGCGGAGAGCCTGCTGAAGGTGCCCCTGTGCGCCCTGCGCATCCGCACCGGAAAATGGATCCACGACGTCACCCTGCCCCAGGGGGAGCTGTAACTTTTATACAATCCTGTCATCAAATTGTAACCAAATTCCCGGCATTTGTAACCGGTTTGAAATTGAATTGCGGCACGCGCGGCGGTATACTTGATTTGTAAAGGCACATAAGGCTCTTATTCCAGACCTTCAACCGGAAAGGAAGAGTATCATGAACAAACGTTTTTTACAGGTCATTTCCGCCGCGCTGTGCGTTCTGCTGCTGGCCGGGTGCGGGACGAAGGCGGAGGATTCCGCCGGAACAGCGGACGACGGACAGCAGTGGGGACCTCCGGCTCAGGACGGCTTCGACGAACCGGTTTACCGGACCACCATATTCGGCAGCATGCCCTACGAAGCGCCCCCCAGACGGGCGGACAAGGTGTGGGACGGGGCCGCCTGGGTGGACCCGTCGGACCCGGAGGTGACGCAGCGGACCGCTGTAGAGCCGGACGTGACCGTTACGACTCAATGGGCGGAGGGACAGCAGGGTGAGGACGGCATTGCGGATGCGGTACGGGACTATATGACCCTGGCCTATTCCCTTCGGGCCGCGCCGGATATGACCGTGGAGGAGCATCCCTGCTGCACCGATGACATGGTGGACGAACTGCGTTTCTATGCGTTCATGATGTCCTCCGATCTGAGCTTCCGGACCCGCGCTGCCGCAACACTGGAGAACCTGACCCCGTCCGCGTCAGATAATATCCTCGTCCGGGTGCTTATCGATGCCCAGGAGGCCACGGGCAATATCACCGATACGGCCTATTGCCAGGATGAGCACTGGTCTACCGCCCGGGAGTTGGCCCTAACCCGGCTCAACGACCGCTGGACGGTAACGGACGATGATACCGATGTATCCAATTTTTTCCAGGGTGGCGTTGCGGATGAGGTCCCGCCCTCCCGGGAGCTGCGCCAGGCGGTAGAGGCATACTTCCAGCTGCGGGCCGACGAAATGGCCGGGCAAATGGGCGATTCCTCCTGCACCACCAACGCCCTGCTGGCAGACGCCAGGCTGTTTGCCGCTCAGGTGGACTGGTCCCGGGTATACGGCGCACAGGGCCGCGCCTGTCAGTTCGGCTCTCCCCAGGAGCTGCCCCCCTTCGACGTTCGCCTGCCTGTAACGGAGGTCATGCGGATCGACGGGCTGCAATTTGTTGACCGCCAGCCCCTGATGCGCACGTCGTTTGCCATTGTGAGCCATATGCTGACCCTGACCCGTGCCGCCGACGGCCGGTACACAGTAGTGGGCGATACCTATGAGTACGGCAGTCATAACTGCAATATCCTGGAGCCTATCAAATGAACATCACGGAGAATCAACACCTATGAGCATATTCTGCTGTCCCATCTGCGGCGGACCCCTGGAGCGGGGGCCTTCCGCCTATTCCTGCCCGGCGGGGCACAGCTTTGACCTGGCCCGGGAGGGCTATGTCCACCTGCTGCCTGCCAACCGGATGCACTCGAAAATGCCCGGCGACGACAAGGGCATGGCCGCCGCCCGGTGGGCCTTTCTGAGCAAGGACTACTATGCGCCCCTGCGGGACGCCCTGTGCAGCATCGCCCTGGCCAATACCGGGACCGCGCCGTCGGTACTGGACACCGGCTGCGGCGAGGGGTACTACACCAGCGGGGTCTATCAGGCCCTGCGCCGGGCGGGGCGCAGCGTCACCCTGGCGGGGACGGACATCTCCAAGGCCATCCTCCGCCGGGCCGCCAAGCGGGAAAAGGACGCGGAATTTGCCGTGGCCTCGTCGTACCATCTGCCGGTGGCGGACGGCTCCGTGGACCTGCTGCTCAACTGCTTTTCCCCCCTGGCCATTGAGGAGTTCCACCGGGTGCTGCGGCCCGGCGGCGTATTCGTGTATGTGGTGCCGTCGGAAAAGCACCTGTGGGAGCTAAAGCAGGTGCTGTATGACCGCCCCTATCCCAACGAGGTGAAGCAGACCCCCTACCCCGGCTTTTCGTATCAGGAGATCCGCCATGTGGAGGCCGTGATCCATCTGCCCTGTCAGGAGGACATCCACGCCCTGTTCCAGATGACGCCGTACTACTGGAAAACGCCCCGGGCCGGGGCAGAGCGCCTGGCGGCGCTGACGGCGCTGGACGTGACCATCAGCTTCGATATCCACGTTTTCCGGCGGGAAACGTGACAAATTGGGGTTGCAAAAACGTTTCCACCGCGTTATGATAGGGCCATATCACGCAATTGAGGAGGTTTTCCCTATTATGGATTACAGCGAAATTCTCAAGAACGCCCGGGAATGCAGCGGCCCCTACTGCAAGGCATGTCCCGTGTGCAACGGCATGGCCTGCCGCACCCAGGTCCCCGGCCCCGGCGGCAAGGGTACCGCCGCCACCATGCTGCGCAACTATCAGAAGTGGCAGGAGGTGTGCATCAACATGGACACCATCTGCGAAAACGCCCCCATCGACACCACCTTCACCATGTTTGGCCGGACGTTTGCCGCGCCTATTTTTGCCGCCCCAGTGGGAGCCATGAAGCTCCACTATGGGGATAAATACGACGATCTGACCTATAACGACATTCTGGTGTCCTCCTGCGCCCAGGCGGGCATCGCCGCCTTCACCGGCGACGGCACCAACCCCGCCGTGATGGAGGGGGCGCTGCACGCCATTGCCGCCTCCGGCGGCGCGGGCATTCCCACGGTGAAGCCCTGGAACATGGAGACGGTGTTTGCCAAGCTGGACGCCGTGCGCCAGGCGGACCCCGTGGCCGTGGCCATGGACATCGACGCGGCGGGCCTGCCCTTCCTGAAGGGGCTGACCCCCCCGGCAGGCAGTAAAACCGTGGAGGAGCTGCGCCAGATCATTGACTACGCCAAAAAGCCCTTTATCATCAAGGGCATCATGACCGTTCGCGGCGCCCAGAAGGCCCTGGAGGCCGGGGCCAGCGCCATCGTGGTATCCAACCACGGCGGCCGGGTCCAGGATCAGTGTCCCTCCACGGCGGAGGTCCTGCCCGCCATCGCCGATGCGGTGGGCGGCAAGCTGACCATCCTGGTGGACGGCGGCCTGCGCAACGGCACGGATATTTTCAAGGCTCTGGCCCTGGGCGCGGACGGCGTGCTCATCGGCCGTCCCTTCGTCACCATGGTCTATGGCGGCGGGGCCCAGGGTCCCGGCGTGCTGGTGAAGAAGCTCCAGGCGGAGCTGGCGGACACCATGGCCATGTGCGGCGCGCACTCCCTGGCGGAAATCCGCCGGGATATGCTGTTTGGCTATTGAGCCATCCCAACCGAAGGGAGGTGACAACATGAGAGAATCCCGCTGCCTGGTCCACGGCATCCTGAATTTCTTCTTTGCCGTGCTGCTGCCTTACCTGATGCTCCTGGCCATGGTGCTGAGCGCCCTGATGACTCCCTGCGCAGGCGGCCCCCACCGCTCCAGCGTCTTTGTGACCGTTCTGGAGTACCTGCTGATGCTGATCCCCCTGGCGGGCTATCTGGCCTCGGTGTCCGTGCTGGCGGTCCGGTCCGTTAAGGCACTGCGGCGCGGTGGCTCCCGGGGCATGCTGTGGGCCGGATTGGGCCTGACGCTGCTGGGGATCGTTTATCTGGCGCTGTATGTCTGCCATCCCTTCAGTTGAATCGGAAATTGATATAAAAAATCTCTCTGGCCCAGGCCAGAGAGATTTTTTGTTCACAGCCGCACCGGCACCGGGCGGTCCAGGGCGATGCTGCCGGGGGTCACGCGGCAGCACCAGGCGGCAATCTCCACCCCGGCCTCCGCCGCCTGGCGCAAAGCCACGCCAAAGGCCGGGTCCGTCTCATCGTTGGGAGAGAAGTCCTCCGCGTCCGCCATCTGGATGACGAAAAACGCCGTGGCCCGATACCCCTCCTCCACGGCCCGGATCAGCTCGTGCAGGTGCCGGGTTCCCCGCTCCGTGGGCGCGTCGGGAAAGCGGCAGCGGCCGTCCTGCTCCAGGGTCACGCCCTTGACCTCCACAAAATGCTGTCCGTCCAGGCAGAAGTCCAGCCGGGACTGACCGTACCGCACCTCCGGGTGCACGTCGGCGTATCGCTCCCGGGCCCACTCGGCGAACACCCGGTTGGGGGCCTGGGCGTCCATGTTGATGAGCCTTCCGTCCTTTTCCACGGCGATCAGGTCCCAGGCGGTGCGGCGGCCGGGGTTCCGGCCCCGCTCCAGATACACCCGGGCCCCGGGCACCAGCAGCTCCCGGCACCGGCCTGTGTTTTTCACATGGCACGTCACCGTTTCCTGCCCCAATAGCACATGGGCCACGAAGCGGTTGGGCCGGTCCAGGAACCGGGCGGGGACCACGCAGCCGTAGTCCATTATTCCACGGTGACGCCGCGCTGGGCGAAGCCCTCCACCATCAGGTCCAGATCCGGCTCGATGTGCAGAGGCTCCCCGGCGGACTTGATGGCGTTGGCCACGTCCTTCAGGCCGTTGCCGGTGACCACGGACACCACGGTGGCGTCCTTCCCGATGAGGCCCTGCTCACAGGCCTTTTTCAGGGCGGCGGCGCCGGTGACGCCGGCGGGCTCGCCGAACACGCCGCAGGTGCGGCCCAGCAGACGCTGAGCTGCCAGGATCTCCTCGTCGGTGACGCAGACGGCCAGGCCGTTGGACTCGCGGATGGCAGCCAGGGCCTTGTCGGCGTTCCGGGGCACGCCCACGGAGATGGAGTCGGCGATGGTGTTCTCCTCCATAGGCTCCCAGGGCTTGTTCTCCTGGATGGCCCGGTTGATGGGATAGCAGCCGTAGGACTGGGCGGAGATCAGACGGGGCAGCTTGTCGATGAAGCCGATGGCATACAGATCCTTGAAGCCCTTCCACACACCGGCGATGGTGCAGCCGTCACCCACGGAGATGGCCAGATAGTCGGGCATCTCCCAGTTCAGCTGCTCGGCGATCTCCAGGGCCACGGTTTTCTTGCCCTCGGAGAGGTAGGGGTTGATGGCGGCGTTGCGGTTGTACCAGCCGTATTTCTCGATGGCCTGGGCGGACATTTTGAAGGTCTCCTCGTAGTTGCCCTTTACGGAGATGACATTGGCCCCGAAGATCATCAGCTGGGCCACCTTGCCCTTGGGAGCCCGCTCGGGAACGAAGATATAGGTCTTGAAGCCCGCGGCGGCGGCGTTGCCCGCCAGGGAGGAGGCGGCGTTGCCGGTGGAGGAGCAGGCGATGGTCTTGGCCCCGGCCTCATAGGCCTTGGCCACGGCCATGGCGCTGGCCCGGTCCTTCAGGCTGGCGGTGGGGTTCTGGCCGTCGTCCTTCACCCACAGCTTCCTGATGCCCAGCAGCTCCGCCAGCTTCGGCTCCTCATACAGGGGGCTCCAGCCCACCCGCAGGGGGGTGTCGGGGGTGGTCTCCTCCACCGGCAGCAGCTCGCGATAGCGCCACATGGAGCGGTTTTCCCGCCGGGCCAGCTTCTCCTTGGTCAGAACGGTCTTGATGTAGTCATAGTCGTACACGATGTCCAGAATGCCGCCGCATTCGCAGTTGGTCAGGTCGGGCCGGGCCTCATAGGTCTTGCCGCAGCGGACGCATTTGCCGTATTTCACGTTTTTCATGGTGTTTACCTCATTTACAAAATAATTTTAATCTTCGTCATCCTGCAAATTTTCCAACGCCACCCGCACCGCCTCCACCACGAAGGCATTGAACGTGCATTCCGTACCCTGTATCGCCGCCTCCACCTGAGCAATCACCGTGTTGGGAAAGCGGATGGATTTGGTTGTGGAACTGGGTGGCTGGGGAATTTTGAATTTCTTCATGGCAGGCACTCCTTGTCATTTATATATGACAAATTGTACCCGCATTTTGTATTTCAATATGTATTGCATTTTGTGTTGCAAGCGTGTAAGATAGGGTCAGACACGCGGGGCGTCGAGGACGCCGCCTACAAAAAGGAGGATATTCAGATGTCAGAAAAAGTGCAGCAGGAGTTCCCGGCCTATTATACCGCCCTGTGCGCCCGGGTAGCGGACGCCATCGACGCATTGGAGCAGCAGAATTACGGGGCCGCAAAAGATGCATTGATTTCGGGAATGCAGGAGGCGGAGGAGATCATCCTGGCACAGGGGGATGGATCCCCGGCGAAATGAAATATTCGTCCTCCGCCCACCGGGCGGGATTATGGTTGGTGCATGGAATAACGCCTCAGGGCGGGGCTTTGCCCCGCCCTGAGGCGTTATCGGAAAGCGATTTTTTACAGAGCCTTCAGCAGACCGGTGGCCTCGTTGAACTCGTTGATCAGCTCGTCCAGCTCCTTGGCCTGGGCGTGAACGGCGTCCCAGGTGTTCTTGGTGTCGTACCACTGGGCGTTCAGGTCCTCCACGTTCATGCCCTGCTGCTCCACCCAGGTGTAATACTTCAGGTTGTGGACCCGCTTGCGCTCGGTGTAGGTCAGCTCCAGCATGCTGTCGGTCTTCAGGTCCAGCATATGGCGGGCATGGTCCATGGCGGCCTCATGGGCGTTGTATGCGCCGTGGAGCTGGTTCAGCTCGTCGATGCGGGACTGGTACATGACGGCGGAGTCGGTGAGGACGGTGCCCACCACGTCGTTCTCGGTGAGCTCATAATACTTGGCCATCTTGATGCAGCACAGGACGTTGGCAATGCCGGAGATGCCCAGCCAGGCCATCTTCTCCACTTCCTCGTCGCTCATGCCCAGCTCGTCCTTCATATAGGTCTTGCCCTCGGGCGTGTTGAACAGGCGCAGCAGCCGCTGGGAGTCCTCGTCGTCGATGGCGATGGCCATGTCGGTGTTCTTCACATTGTGAATCCAGGGGATGTGCTTGTCGCCGATGCCCTCGATGCGGTGGCCGCCGAAGCCGTTGTCCAGGATGGTGGGGCACTGCAGCGCCTCGCCCACGGCCAGCTTCAGGTGGGGATAGCGCTCCTTCAGCAGATCGCCGGCGGACATGGTGCCGGCGGAGCCGGAGGTGAAGCAGGCGCCGGCGAAGGTCTGGCCGGGCTTCTTCACGGCCTCAAACAGCTCGGACAGGGCATAGCCGGTGACGTTGTAGTGCCACAGGGGGTTGCCCATCTCGGCGAACTGGTTGAAGATCATCATGGTGGGATCCTTCTTCAGCTCCCAGGTCTTGTCGAAGATCTCCTTGACGTTGGACTCGCAGCCGGGGGTGGCGATGATCTGACCGGCGATGGACTTCAGCCAGTCGAACCGCTCCTTGGACATATCCTGGGGCAGGATGGCCACGGACTCGCAGGCCAGCAGCTTGGAGTTGAAGGCGCCGCCGCGGCAGTAGTTGCCGGTGGAGGGCCATACGGCGTGGTGATAGGTGGCGTCGAACTGACCGGTGACCAGGCGGGGAGCCAGGCAGCCGAAGGAGGCGCCCACCTTATGGCAGCCGGTGGGGAACCACTTGCCGGACATGGCGATGATGCGGCAGGGCACGCCGGAGAGCTTGCTGGGGATCTCCACATAGTTGGGAACCGCCTGGAACAGGCCGCCCTGCTCCTTGGCCTCGTTGTGCCAGGAGATGCGGAACAGGTTCACGGGGTCCACGTCCCACAGGCCGGTGTGGCTGAGCTTGGCCTTGATCTTCTCGGGAATCAGGTCGGGGTTCTGCATCTGGGCGATGGTGGGGATAATGATGTTGTTCTCCTTAGCCTTCTGGATATTGTGCTCCAGGCCGGTCTTGTTGATGGTCAGATCGATCATGTTTTCTTTCCTCCTGATTTATTTGTCTCCGTCTTTGTTTGCGTCGATGTAGGAATAAAGAGTGTATTTGGAAATACCGAAGTATTTAGCCACTTTGTCGCCGGACTTGGTCACCAGGAACGCGCCGGACTCGTTCAGAAAGCGGATGGCCCGGACCTTGTCGTCCTTGTTCATCAGGGCCACGGGCTTGCCCACCAGGGCCACGGACTGCTCGATGAGCTCGTCCAGGACGTGGTTGACATTGATGATGCGCTCGGGCTCCGTCTGCTCCTTGTCCTGGGTGGACAGCAGATCGCCGATGGTGCTCTGGATCATCATCAGGCCCGATACGTCGTAATTGATGGAGAAGATCGCCGTCACGGCCCCCCGCCGGTTGCGGATATACAGCGTGGAGGACTTGAGGATCTTGCCGTCCGGCGTCCGGGTCAGATAGCACAGGTGATCCTGGGGATGCTCGGCCTGAGACGCCATCTGGTCCAGCACCACCTGCGACGCCCCGTCGCCTACCTTCCGGCCGGACACATGGCCGTTTTCAATGTGAACAATGGAGTGATCCGGGTGATTGCTGGACACATCGTGGATCACCACCTCACAGTTGCTGCCGAACTGCGCGGCAATGCCCGCCGCCAGCTGCTTGAGCATTTCCAGTCGCTTTTCCTCCATGCTCCACCCCTCCTCGCTTTTTGCTCGACTCCATCATACCACACTTTTTTCAGAAATCAACGGCTTTCCCAAAAAATATTTTAGGAATCCAGATTTTTTGTTTGACATCTGCGTTCTCTGTGATATGATAGGGGCATAGAGAAAAAATCTCCCGCCATTGAGAAAGAAAATATAGAAAAGCAAACGGAGGTAACACCATGAATTTCGAAGCCATCAAGAAGGCCGCACAGGACTATCGTCCCGCTATGGCCAAGTTCCTGCGGGACATGATCGCTATCCCCTCGGAATCCTGCCAGGAGGAGGGCGTGGTCCGCCGCATCGCCCAGGAGATGGAAAGCCTCGGCTATGACAAGGTGGAGTTCGACAAGCTGGGCAATGTCATCGGCTGGATGGGTACCGGCGACAAGATCATCGCCCTGGACTCCCACATCGACACCGTGGGCATCGGCAACATCGAAAACTGGGAGGCCGACCCCTATCAGGGCTATGAGACCGACGAGGTCATCTATGGCCGGGGCGGCTCCGACCAGGAGGGCGGCATGGCCGCCGCCACCTACGGCGCCAGGATCATGAAGGATCTGGACCTGATTCCCCAGGGCTACAGGATCATGGTGGTGGGCTCCGTGCAGGAGGAGGACTGCGACGGTATGTGCTGGCAGTCCATCGTGAACGAGTATTTCAACGGTCCCGAGGACGCCCGGAACCAGGTGGAGTTCGTCATCTCCACCGAGCCCACCGACGGCGGCATCTATCGCGGTCACCGGGGCCGCATGGAGATCCGGGTGGACATGCACGGCGTGTCCTGCCACGGCTCCGCCCCCGAACGGGGCGACAACGCCATCCACAAGATGGCCGAGGTGCTGCTGAACATCCGCGACCTCAACGAGAATCCCGCCGACGGCTCCACCGAGATCAACGGCCTGGTGAAGATGCTGGACCCCAAGTTCAACCCCGAGCACTATGAGGACGCCCGCTTCCTGGGCCGGGGCACCTGCACCACCAGCCAGATCTTCTACACCTCCCCCTCCCGCTGCGCCGTGGCAGACTCCTGTGCCATCTCCGTCGATCGCCGCATGACCGCCGGCGAGACGTATCAGTCCTGCCTGAAGGAGATCGAGGACCTGCCCGCCTGCAAGAAGTACGCCAAGGACGTGAAGGTCTCCATGTATATGTATGACCGTCCCGCCTGGACCGGCCATGTGTACGAGACCGAGTGCTTCTTCCCCACCTGGATCAACAAGGAGTCCGCGCCCCATGTGCAGGCTCTGATCGATGCCCACCACGCCCTGTGGGGCACGGAGCGCATCGGCGCCGACGAGAAGGCCATGTCCACCCGCCGGGGCCGTCCCCTGACGGATAAGTGGACCTTCTCCACCAACGGCGTGTCCATCCAGGGCCGCTACGGCATCCCCTGCGTGGGCTTCGGCCCCGGAGCCGAGTCCCAGGCCCATGCCCCCAATGAGATCACCTGGAAGCAGGATCTGGTGACCTGCGCCGCCCTGTACGCCGCTGTGCCCGGCCTGTACAAGCCCGAGAACAAGGACGGCTCCGCCACCAGCTTCCGCCAGGAGCTCACCGGCAACGACATCAAGTAAAAAAATCTCTGCACCTGCGGACATGAGCTCTGCGAGGCTCCCCGCAGAAATACACATATAAAAAAAGGAGAAAATCAACATGAGCAAGACCATCGAGCTGGCGCGCCATCTGGAGACGCTGCATATCAACGATATGTACAAGACCGACTTCTACTGGACCTGGGACAAGACCGACGACGAAATTGACGCCGTGTTCACCGTGGCCGATGCCCTGCGGGACCTGCGCGAGCGCAACAAGAGCACCCGGATCTTCGATTCCGGCCTGGGCATCTCCATCTTCCGCGACAACTCCACCCGTACCCGCTTCTCCTTCGCCTCCGCCTGCAACCTGCTGGGCCTGGAGGTCCAGGACCTGGACGAGAAGAAGTCCCAGATCGCCCACGGCGAGACCGTTCGTGAGACCGCCAACATGGTGTCCTTCATGGCCGATGTCATCGGCATCCGGGACGATATGTTCATCGGCGAGGGCCACAAGTACCAGACCACCTTCATGGACGCCGTGAAGGAGGGCTACCGCGACGGCATTCTGGAGCAGCAGCCCACCCTGGTGAACCTGCAGTGCGACGTGGACCACCCCACCCAGTGCATGGCCGACATGCTGCATGTCATCCACTACTTCGGCGGCGTGGAGAACCTGAAGGGCAAGAAGGTTGCCATGACCTGGGCCTATTCTCCCTCCTACGGCAAGCCTCTGTCCGTTCCCCAGGGCGTTATCGGCCTGTTCACCCGCTTCGGCATGGACGTGACCCTGGCCCATCCCGAGGGCTACGACGTGATGCCCGAGGTGGAGGAGGTGGCCCGCAGGAACTGCGAGAAGTACGGCTCCAAGTTCCACAAGACCAACTCCATGGCCGAGGCCTTTACCGACGCCGATATCGTGTATCCCAAGAGCTGGGCTCCCTTCGCCGCCATGGAGGAGCGCACCCGCCTGTACGCCCAGGGCGACAAGGACGGCATCGACGCTCTGGAGAAGAAGCTGCTGGCCCAGAACGCCCAGCACAAGGATTGGGCCTGCACCGAGGAAATGATGCGGCTCACCAAGGACGGCAAGGCCCTGTATCTGCACTGCCTGCCCGCCGACATCAGCGGCCTGAGCTGCGCCGAGGGCGAGGTGGACAACTCCGTGTTCGACCGCTATATCGTGCCCCTGTACAAGCAGGCCTCCTACAAGCCCTATATCATCGCCGCCATGATCTTCCTGGCCCAGGTGAAGGATCCCGTCCGGGCACTGATGGCCATGGACGAGGGCAAGGAGCAGCGTAAATCCTTCTGAATCCGGTAAAACTACATAGCGGGGGCGTTGACGCCCCCGCTATCCCCGCTTAATCTGATAAGGAGAGGTAAAAGCACTATGTCCAAACGCATCGTCATCGCCCTGGGCGGCAACGCCCTGGGCAAAACCGCCCAGGAGCAGCTCCGGCTGGTCACCGAGACCGCCCGTCCCATTGTGGACCTGATCGAGGCCGGCAACGAGGTAGTGGTGGCCCACGGCAACGGCCCCCAGGTGGGCATGATCAACCTGGGCCTGTCCACCGCCGCCGAGTCCGGCGCCATCCAGGGCGACATGCCCTTCCCCGAGTGCGGTGCCATGAGCCAGGGCTATATCGGCTATCACCTGCAAAACGCCATCGGCAACGAGCTGGCTGCCCGGGGCATCAGCAAGGGCGTGGCCACCGTGGTGACCCAGACCCTGGTGTCCGAGGATGACCCCGCCTTCCAGCATCCCACCAAGCCCGTGGGCGCCTTCTACGACAAGGAGACCGCCCAGCGCATTGCCGCCCAGCGGGGCTATACCATGGTGGAGGACGCCGGCCGCGGCTATCGCCAAGTGGTCCCCTCCCCCAAGCCCGTGGATATCGTGGAGAAGTCCGCCATCCAGGCTCTGTTTGACTCCGGCAACATTGTTATCGCCGCCGGCGGCGGCGGCATCCCCGTGGTGCGCCGTGACGGCCGTCTGTACGGCACTCCCGCCGTTATCGACAAGGACTTCGGCTCCGCCAAGCTGGCCGAGCTGCTGGACGCCGATATGCTCATCATCCTCACCGCCGTGGAGAAGGTGGCCATCAACTTCGGCAAGCCCGACCAGAAGGGTCTGGACGACCTGACCCCCGCCATGGCCCGGGAGTATATCGCCCAGGGGCAGTTTGCCCCCGGCTCCATGCTGCCCAAGGTGGAGGCTGCCCTGTCCTTCGCCGAATCCAAGCCCGGGCGCACCGCCCTGATCACCCTGCTGGAGAAGGCCAGGGACGGCATCGAGGGCAAAACCGGCACCCGCGTCCATCAGTAAAATCATCCCTCTTTGCCCGCAGAGCACCCCGCCCTGCGGGCAAAGGGCCATTCCGTCATAAGCCCACCGGAAGGCAGCCTGCGGGAATCCATATTGCCGGTAACGTTTTTTCTGCGATTCGACGGGATATTTCCCCGAATCATTCGGCTATATTGGTGCATCTGCGGAATTTTTTGGCATTTTTTGCATTTTTAGTTGAAATCCTTCCGGGAATCCTGTATAATACTACATATCCTGTGAATGCCGGGGTGACCCGTTGTTCAGGCGCACGGCATATTGCACACTGCTTTCAGCCGGACGCCACACATTAAAAGGAGGAAAACAAAAACATGAAAAAAGTTCTTGCGCTGATCCTGGCTCTGGTCATGGCTCTGTCTCTGGTCGCCTGCTCCAAGGGCGGCAACGACAAGCCCGACGACAACGAGACCAAGAAGGTCAAGGTGGGCTTCATCACCCTGCACGATGAAAACTCCACCTACGACCTCAACTTCATCAATGCCGCCAAGGAAGCCTGCCAGACCCTGGGCCTGGTGGAGAATGAAGATTACTTCATCAAGAAGAACGTCCCCGAAGGCCAGGAGTGCTACAACGCTGCCGCCGAGCTGGCTGAGCAGGGCTGCAACATCATCTTTGCCGATAGCTTTGGCCACGAGTCCTACATGATCGAGGCCGCCAAGGAGTTCAAGAACGTCCAGTTCTGCCACTCCACCGGCGTCCGCGCCCATACCGAGGGCCTGGCCAACTACCACAATGCTTTCGCCTCCATCTATGAGGGCCGTTACCTGGCCGGTATCGCTGCCGGTCTGAAGCTCAACGAGATGATCGACTCCGGCAAGATCACCGCGGACAAGGCCAAGATCGGCTACGTCGGTGCCTTCACCTATGCCGAGGTTATCTCCGGCTACACCTCCTTCTTCCTGGGCGCTCGCTCCGTCTGCCCCACCGCCACCATGGAAGTGACCTTCACCGGCAGCTGGTACGATGAGACCGCCGAGAAGGAAGGCGCCGAGAAGCTGATCCAGAACGGCTGCGTTCTGATCAGCCAGCACGCTGACTCCATGGGCGCTCCCACTGCCTGCGAGAAGGCCGGCGTGCCCAACGTGTCCTACAACGGCTCCACCGTTTCCGTTGGCCCCAACACCTACATCATCTCCTCCCGCATTGACTGGGCTCCCTACTATGTCTACGCCATCCAGGCTGCTATGGACGGCAAGACCATTGACGCTGACTGGACCGGCACCCTGGCCACCAAGTCCGTGGTTCTGTCCGACCTGAACACCAACGTGGCCGCCGACGGCACCCAGGCCGCTATTGACGAGGCCATGAAGAAGCTGGAGAGCGGCGAGCTGCACGTGTTTGACGTGTCCACCTTCACCGTCAGCGGCGAGAATGTCACCGCCGACATGAAGACTGACACCGAGGGTCACCTGACCTCCTACATGGCCGACGTGGATAACGACGCCAACATGGAGCATGACACCGAGGTCGTCCACGATGGTTACTTCGCCGAGTCTGAGAAGCGTTCCGCTCCCTACTTCGACATTGCCATCGACGGCATCGTCCGCCTGGACGTGAACTTCGGCTAAGTCACGGCTGAACCCGAAAAGTGCAAACAAAAGAGGCTGCCTCACCCGAGGCAGCCTCTTTTCAGTCTGTCAAAAAAGGGCAACGCCCTTTTTTGACAACCTGATTTCAATACCCCGCTCCCTGGGTGACGATCTTCGCCCACAGCACGGGGCCCACGGCCCCGGTGGGGTCGATGCCCAGCTTTCGCTGCAAGGCCAGCACAGCGGCCTGGGTGCCCCGGCCGAAAATGCCGTCCTCCGCCACGGTGGGAATATCCGGGTCCTGGGCCGCAATGCGATTCAGCTGCTGCTGCAAAAGCAGTACCGTGTCGCCCCGGTCCCCCAGAACGATGAACCGCCCCGGATAAATCTCCCGGGCAAACTGCTGATAGTCCTCCGGCAGGTCCTCCAGCACATCCTCATAGGCCTGCTGGATGGCGTTCCAGGTGTCCCGGCCCACCACCCCGTCGGTGGGAAGGCCCGCGTAGCTCTGGAAGGCATACACCGCGTCCAGCATCTCCTGGTCAAAGACATCGCTGAGCCGGATGGGCGGCAGTTCCGGCAGGAAATACCCCAGAAAGGCCAGGAAAAACCGCACCGTCCGCACCGCCAGGCCGCTGTCTCCGAATCGCAGGGCCTCGGAATACCGCCGCTGCACCTCGGAGATGGTCAGCCCCTCGCCGGTAAGCTCCGACAGGCCCTTGACCCCGTTGTAGATCTGCTTGATCTTGTACCAGGTGGCCTTGCCCACGATGCCGTCCTGGGTCAGGTTGAATATCTGCTGGAAGGACTTCACCGCCTCCTCCATGGGTACGTCAAACACCGTGGACGGCTCCGGGATCTCCGGAATGGCCGGATAGTTCCGGCGGATGCGGTTGAGCTGCCGCTGCAGAAGCAGCACGTCGTTGCCGACATCGCCCCGTCGCAGGGGGCGGCCCGGGTACGAGGGCACGCTGCCCCCTACCGGGGCGTTGAACACAATGCTGATATCCCCTCCGTAGTAGTATTGCAGAATCTCATAGGGGTTCATGCCGTCCTGGGCCAGGTCCACGCTGCCCCACTGGGACAGTCCCCCGCACTGGGTCCGCACCCCGTCGCAGAACTGGGCAAACAGAGGCTCCACGCTGCCCTGACGGACGATATAGTTGTTGAAGCTGTCGTCCACGATCTGGCTGATGTTCTCGAAAACGTCTCCTCCCTCCACATAGGCCTGGTCATACTGGGTGGTGTTGGTGATGTCATAGTCGTATCCCCGGGTACGGTAATACTCGGTATACACCCGGTTCAGGGCGTAGGAGATCTGGGCCAGGATGTTGGCCCGGATGGCGCTCTCCGGCCAGGTGGGGTAAATTTCGTGGGACGCCACGTTCTTGATGTAGGAGGCAAAGGGCACCTCCACGTTCCGTGCGCCGGACCCCGGCGGGCCCAGGTGTACGGTAATGGTCTCCGGGACCACAGGCGTTGCAGGCATCGCGCTCCCCCCTTATATCACCGGCTCCAGCATCACCGGCAGAATGGATTCGATGCGGGCATACACCGTGGCCTCCCGGTCCTCCTGGGGCACGAACATGGGATGCCGCACCGACACCAGGTAGTCGGTGCCGCTGATGGACGCGGTGTCCGGCGCCTGGGACCAGGCAGCGGGCAGAGCCGGCAGGGCGATGCCCTGGACGATACCCGACTCATCGGTCAGCCCCCGGTAAAACGTGTGGGTCTGGCCCCCGAACCGCCGGTATACCTCCACCCTTGCCCCGGCCACCGGAAACATTCCGCCGCCGGAGGCCACCTGCACCCGCAGGCTCCCCTGGTCGGGGTGGGCCTGCAAAAACGTGGACAGGGGCACATGCTGGGAAAAATCGGACATAGACATACATCCTTTCCTGGAAACTTCCCCTCAGTATATGCCCCCGTCCCGGGGAAAATACGTCTTTTCCCTGTGTGGATTTGTAAAATACAGGGTTGCCAGCTCTGTGTTTTTTTGCTACAATTCCTACAGATACGTCAATATACCCGAAAATTGGAATTTTCTGGTAATTTCATTCTTCCCATAGCGCAGTGAATGGATTTGAAGGGAGATACATGTATGGGACACTCTCGTTTAGATGAAATTAGCGCCTTTCTGGCTACGCACTGGAAGGACACTCTGGAGAAAAACGGCTTTTTCCCCACCCAGGATTCCGTAGAGTGGGTGCGGCTAACGGATGGTCGTGTCATGCAAATCATCCTCTGTTCTGCATTTGCGGCACCGGAAATTCTCTTTTATTCGCAGACCCTGTCCGAGTATATGTGGTGCAATTATCGCAGTCAGGTTCACATGACATCCTATTCAAGCAACTTTTTCCGGCATGCCAATATTCGACGTGAATATTATTGCAGAAACAAACTCGCCATGCGGGCCTGGAACGAGCAAATGCAGTATACACTCGAAACACTGAACACGATCCATACAGCCCAGGATATTCTATCTTATCCCCATGAAAGAGAACTTGTTTTTTCCAGACGCCCGTGTCTTTGGTATGATGCCGGGGACATAGATGGCACATGGAAAGCTCTGGAAAATACCAGATATCCTAATTATGTGCGCTTCCAGGGTGAAATTTCTCCGCAAAAGCTGAAACGGGACTATTGGCAGGTGTGGCAACCCCAAACGGCCCGTGTAGCCAGAGAGTGCCTGGCCACGGGGAGTCTACAGCCCTTGGCGGACTTCGCGGAGGAATCCAGGGAGTTCAACCTCAAGTACCTAAAGCGCTATATGCCATGGCTGTTCCAATAACCATCCGCGCACTCTCTGATATAATACGCCCCCTCCGGCATTGCCGGAGGGGGTTCGTTTATTCCAGAATCAGCCAGTTGTCCTGCCGCTCGGTGACGTAGCCCCCTTGGGCCGCGGCGGGGATGCTGTCCCGCAGCTCCCGCAGGCAGGCCGCCGCGGCGGGGGGGGCCACCNCGCGGGCAGCCCGCCGCGTCGGCGGGACCCCCCGCCATCAGCAGGCCGCCGCTGGTCTGTGGGTCGTACAGCAGGTCCTGCATGGTGCGGCTGACGTCTCCCCGGACGGTGACGCCCTTCTGGGCGAAATCCCGGTTCCGGTATGCCCCGGCAGGAATCAGGCCCATGGCCGCCAGGTCCCAGGCCTCCGGGTGGAAGGGGACGTTCCCGCTCTGGATATGGACGGTGCAGCCGCTGCCCTGGGCCATCTCGAAGCTGTGGCCCAGCAGGGCGAAGCCCGTCACATCGGTGCAGCTGTGGACCCGGTATTTCACCATAATGTCCCGGGCGGCACGGTTCAGGGTGGCCATCTGCCGGTAAATGCGGTCCATCACCGCCCCGCCGGCCAGCCCCGCCTTGGCGGCAGTGGTCAGCACGCCCACGCCCAGGGGCTTGGTCAGCAGCAGCACGTCCCCGGGCCGGGCCCCGCTGTTGGTCAGGATGCGCCGGGGGTCCACGAACCCCGACACCGCCAGCCCATAAATGGGCTCCGCCCCGTGGATGGTGTGGCCGCCGGTGATGATGGCCCCGGCCTCATAGGCCTTGTCATACCCGCCCCGCAGCAGCTCCTGCACCATGTCCTGGGTCATGGACTCCGGCAGGCACAGGATGTTCAGCGCCAGCTTGGGCTCCCCGCCCATGGCGTACACATCGCTGATGGCGTTGGCCGCGGCGATCTGTCCATACAGGAAGGGATCGTCCACAATAGGCGGGAAAAAGTCCGTGGTCTGCACCAGGGCCGTGTGCTCGTCCAGATAATACACGCTGGCGTCGTCGGACTTGTCATAGCCCACCAGCAGCCGGGGGTCCGAATGGGTCCGGAACCCGTCCAGCAGCTTCGCCAGGGTTCCGGCGCCTACCTTGGCTCCGCAGCCGGCACAGGCGGCCAGCTTCGTCAGCTTCACTTCTGTTTCCATGGTCATTCCTCCTATCCCAATAGCCGTCCCAGGCCCACAAATATACAGCCCAGGGCGAAAAACGCCGCCAGCACCGCCGCCACGCTGAGGCAGAACCTTTTGGGGCCCAGCTTTTCCAGGTCCATAAACGGGTATGGATACAGCAGTCTGGTGTGGCCGATGGGCTTGCCCGTCCGGGCCCGCAGCATGGCATACGCAAAGTATGCCAGGGGCAGCACCAGCCACCACACGGCGGACAGCACCGTCAGCCCGGACCTATCGCCCCACAGCACCCACTGCATCACCACCAGCCACGGCGTTCCATAGTGGACGCACAGGTTCCCAAAGCTGCCGCCGAAGTCGGCAAATTTTTGCCCCCGTCGCCTGGCGTCCGGCACCAGCACAAAGTGATACACCAGGTGCGTTACATAGATGCACAGGGTCATGGCCAGGGCCACGGTGCTGCCGGTCAGCAGCCGCCGCACCCCGCCCTCCGGGACGATAGCCAGCGCCAGTTCGTATAAAAGCACCGCCAAATTGCTGAGATTCGTATAAAAGCAGAACATCCCGGCCCGGATGTGCCCCGTTTGCGGCAGGGTGGAGTGCAGCAGCAGCCCCAAAGCCCCCAGCAGGAAAATTCCCGCCGCAGAAAGACGCAGTCCCATGCTCACCCCTCCTCCGCCAGCTGCCGCAGCAGCCGGATCTCCGCCGCGTACCCCGGCAGGTCGTTGGGCGTTTCCAGCACCATGGGCAGGCCCCGCAGCGCCGGATGATTCACCACCCGCCGGATGGCCTCCAGGGGCATGGCGCCGCCCAGCAGCACGGCGTGCCGGTCCTTGTGGCTGCCGCAGGGGTTCAGACTGTTGTTCAGGTGTACTGCCCGCAGCCGGTCCAGGCCGATGACCCGGTCAAACTCCGTCAGCACGCCGTCCAGATCGCCGCAGATGTCGTACCCGGCGTCCCACACATGGCAGGTGTCCAGGCAAACCCCCACCGGCAGGGCCACCCGATCCATGATCTCCCGCAGCTCCCGGAATTGCCCGCCGAGCTCCGTGCCCTTCCCGGCCATGGTCTCCAGCAGCACCGTGGTCCGCTGCTCCGGCCGCAGCACCGCATTGAGCGTCTCCGCGACCTGCCGGATACCCGTCTCCGTACCCTGGCCCGTGTGGCTGCCCGGGTGGAGATTGTAATAGTTCCCCGGCAGGTGCTCCAGGCGGTCCAGGTCATCCGCCATGGTCTGAACGGCAAACTCCCGGGTCCGGGGCTCCTTGGAGCAGGGATTGATGGTATACGGCGCGTGGGCCACCAGCGGCCCGAAGCCGTGATCCGCCAGCAGCTGCCGCAGCGCCGCCGCATCGGCGGGGGCCATGGCCCTGGCCCGGCTGCGCGGGGGGTTCCGGCATGGCCCTGGCCCGGCTGCCCCGGGGATTCCGGGTGAAGAACTGAAACGTATTGGCCCCCAGGGACAGCGCCGTCCGGCCCATAGCCAGAAAGCCCTCCGATGCAGACAGGTGGCATCCTGCGTACAGCATCCCGCCGCCTCCTCTCACAGGCGGAAGGCGGCGCAGTCCACCTTCCCGTCCTCTAAGGTGATGACCCCATAGGTCCGCCGGGGACTGGGCCCGATGCACCCGGGATTCATCACCCAGAAATCGCCGCTGCGGTCCACCAGCGGCTGGTGGGTGTGGCCGAACAGCAGGATATCCGCCCCGCACTCCCGGGCGGCGTATATGGCCGCCATGGGGCCGGACTTCACATGCCGGGTGTGGCCGTGCATCATCAGGATGCGGACGCCGCCCAGCTCCGTCAGCCGCTCCGGCTGGTCCGCGCTGCCATAGTCGCAGTTGCCGGGCACCCCCAGCAGCGGGATCCGGGGATACAGCCGCCCCAGCCGGTCCGCGTCCCGGGCGCAGTCCCCCAGATGGAGGATGGCCTGGGGCTGCACCAGCTCCACGCACTGCTGCATAGGGTCCACGCACCCGTGGGAATCGGATAAAACCAGTATACGCATAGCACATACCCTTTCAACGCTTGTTTTCCGTTATTTTACCACACCTTCCCGGGGATTTCCAGTCTCCCCCGTCTTTGCGGAAAACCGTTTTTCCGCTTCCGCAATTCAGAGAAAATGTTGACTTTCCCTCGCGAATATGTTATATATAATTTAACGGTATAATTGTAAAATAGTATGTTTTATGGAAAGGGCGCGTTTTATGCGTATCGAATCATTCAATTTTGCAGGTAATTCCGCCCATGGAGCCCGTGTAGTTTGGGCAAGATGTACCCAAACGCTTTCCCCGGGCGCATAGACGGCTGCGCCGTATTCCGTCTGTGCGCCTGCCGCAGCCCATACGGTCAAAATCAGATCAGGAGGTAACGAGCATGAAAAAATTTCTATCCGCGCTTTTAGCGGCGGTTCTGCTGCTGTCTGCAACCGCCTGCGCGGCCCACGAGCCCGTTCTGCCCCCCAGCCGGTGGGGGGAGGGAGAGGCCAAAGGAATGCTTCCCCACACCTACTCCCTGTCGGAGGCCTATGACGCCGCAGAGGTGGTTGCCCTTGTTACGGTGGGGGATTGGCTGGAGGAGGAGCTGATCACCGGGCGAACCTTTTTCCGGACAACGGTCCAAAAAGTGTACAAGGGGGATATCCCCCATGAGTTTGTCCTGGCCCAGGAGGGCTGCTCCACCTGGACCTACCGAAATTATCCCGTATTCACCTATGGCAATCAGCTGCTGCTGTTCTTGATCAAATACGATGTGTCCATGTACCGGGATACCTACGACCTGGTGGAGTATCCGGACGCCTATGAGCTGATAAACACGTATTCCACGGTGATGTATGTGCCCCAGGACGACAGCGGCATGTCCTACGTTCTGGACGCCCTGGGCATGATGACCCAATGGAGTCAGATCAATCAGCCCGCCGATTGCCCGGCCGTTGCGCACCCGGGGCAGGAGCAGCTTCTTCAGATCAGGGACAATCTGACAAAGCAGGACCCGGTTCTGGCTGCCATTGCGCCCTCCCAGGCCGACCCGGACCGGCCGGTTGCGTCCTCCGGCGACCTCTATCGTCTGACCGACCTGGAGGACTATTTCGCGCGCCTGTCCGCCGATTATACATAAAGAGAGGAAGGTTCACCGTGAACAGATCATTTTTGCGGCCAGGGATTTCTTTTGTTTTAGCGGCGGTTCTGCTGCTGTCTGCAACCGCCTGCGCGGCCCACGAGCCCGTTCTGCCCCCCAGCCGGTGGGGGGAGATGCAGATCCGGTCCATGTTTGAGCGCTATTATTCCATTTCCGACGCCTTTCAGGCGGCAGACGCCGTGGCCCGTGTCACGGTGGGCGACTGGCAGGGAGAGGACCTGCACAACTGGGTCACGTTCTTCGATGCGGACGTTCAGGAGTCTTATAAAGGGGACCTTCCCCGGCACTTTACCCTGGTGCAGGGCGGCTGCTCAGAGGCATCCTCTCCCAACTACCCCTTGTTTATAAACGGAACCGAGCTTTTGGTTTTCCTGAAGGATTATGACGGCAGCGGGGAAAAATATCACCCCATCACCGATTACAATACGGTGCTGTATGCCGTGTATGATGAAAACGGCCACCGGTATTTTCTGGACAGCTTCGGGACCATGAGCGCTCAGGATACCCTTACACCCGGCAGGACCACGCTGGACAGCACACAGCTTGCGGAAATGACGGCGGATACCGATCCGGTGCTGGCCGAGGCGATTTCCTCCCAGGCCAAGGACTGCGACGGTAGCTGCTGCGCTTACGCGGAATCCGCCCTGGAGGACTATTTCTCCGATCTGGCAAAGCAATAAGGCTTGATAGCGATCGCGCCCCATCCCGCCGAATAAAAAAGCACCCGCCCGCCGGACCTCCGGCAGGCGGATTTTTGCGTGGATATGAAGCGTTTGTAATGCGGCCCGCTGAGGGCAGCGGGCCCTACGGACGTTTACAGGCGGCCCCACTGTATGGGCGTTGGCTCTGCCCCGCCCGAACCTGCCGGGGTTGACGCGGGCCGCTGAGGACGTCGGCCCCTACTTGGCTCTCCCTCTGGGAGAGCTGTCGGCGCAGCCGACTGAGAGGGCCTGTAGGGACGGACAAACCACGTTCGCCCGCAG
>FR884114.1:147790-156963 GCA_000435975.1 Oscillibacter sp. CAG:241
CAAAAACGCCTGGCAGAGTTCGCGGCCCGCAGGCCGCGAATAAGTGTTCAATCCATTTTTCGCGGCGGCGTGTACGTCGCGAAAAATACTTTGCGCGGAGAGAGTGTGTTTTCGCGCATTTTTGCGTGAAAACACACAGGTCGGAGCGAAATCTCTTTTGTCAAAAAAGGCAACTCCCTTTTTTGACAAGCTCTTATTAACCCAGCGCCCAGGCCTTCACATCGCTGCCGTCGGGGTCGGCGATGCGCAGGCCCGCCGTTACGTCCACCCCGGGCGCAGCCGCCCGGATATCCGCCACGGAGGTCTCGATGCCGCTGCTGCCGCTGGTGCAGAAGGGCCGGATGGTTTTCCCGGTCAGGTCATAGCTGTCCAGGAACGTGTTGATGATCCGTGGTGCGGTGCCCTGCCAGATGGGATAGCCCAGATAGATGGTGCCATACTGGGACAGGTCCAGCGGCTGGCCCGCGATCCGGGGCCGGGCCGCGGGGTCCTTTTGCTCCTGATTGGCCCGGCAGCTCTCGTCGTTGTAGTCCAGATCCTGGCTGGTATAGGGCTGCTCCGGCACCAGCTCGATCAGATCCGCCCCGGTCAGGTCGCGGATGCGCTCTGCCGCCGTCCGGGTGTTGCCGGTGCAGGAGAAATAGATCACCGCCACCCGGGTACCGGCCCAGCCGCCGCCGGTACTGCCGGTGGTATTTCCGCCGTTTCCGGCATTTCCGGTACTGCCTGCACCGCCGGGCACACCGGCGCTGCCGCCGGGATTTTCCGCCGGGCCGCTTCCCGGGTCCGTGGCCCCGGGGGGCACCGTGGGACTATCTCCGCCGGGGGCCACCTCCGTCTGCTTCTTTCCGCAGGCAAACAGGGCGCAAGTCATGCACAGGGCTAAAATCAGGGCAAAAACGCGCTTCATGGGGCTTTTCCTCCTTATTTCCGTCTTTATTCTTCCTCCTGCTGCACCGCCGTGCCGCCCAGGCCGAAATCGTCGGCCACGGTGGCGCTGTCCCGGCGGAGCATGGTTTCCATGACCCGGATATCGCTGTCGATGTCCATGGCGTCGGCGCGGTACAGCTCATCCAGCTGCCGCTCAAAGCCCGCCACGATGCTGTCCATGGTGCTCTGGATTTTGGCCTTGGCCTGGTTGAGATTCTCGCCGCTGACCCCGGCCTCCTCAAACTCGGCGTAGGAATTCAGCAGCTTCTGGGTGGTGGGCAGATAGTAGTTCAGGAAGGTGCCGGCCTTGCCCTTTTTGGCGGGCTCCTTTTCGATGATGCGGAAAATCTTCCCCGCCACCTCCTCCAGCCGGTCGATCTTCTGGCTGAGGACAGGGTCGGCAATGCGGTCGTTGGCCCGGCGGATCTCCCGCAGGATACCGGAATAGCCCTGCTCCGCCGGGGCCGGCTCCTGGGCGGTCTGCCGCGGGGCAAAGTATGCCTCTGCCGCCTCCGGAGAGCGGAACAGCATGTCGCTGCTCAGGTCCACATAGGCGTTCTTGCCCCAGAGGCCCTTTTCGATCATGATCTCCAGGTCCCTTTCCACCTTCCGCTGGGGGACCTCCGCCGTGTCGGCCAGCTTTTTCAGAGACACGGCGTCCTGCCCGTGGGCACAGGCCAGATATTTGCCGAAGCGGCGGGCCCGGCGGGTCATAGAGGCGCTGCCGATGACCAGTCCCAGGCCTCCGGCGGCCAGGCCCATGATGGGAAACAGCTCCGCCAGCAGGCTCCAGCTCAGAACTCCGGCAGCGGCACCAACGCCCTGCACCATAGACACCAGGCCTGCGAAAAGCAGCACCAGGCCCACAATTTTCATGGTATTGGCCCCTTTTGCGGAGTATTGGGGCGTTTTCGTCACCTTTTTACGGGTGCTGGAGGCTGTCCCGGTACGAGGCCGGGACGGGGTGGGATTCTGCTGGGACAGGCCGGGATTCTGCCGGGACACGGGCTTGCGCTTCGTGTCGCCGCCGAACAGCTTGGCCAGCAGCACAACAAGGCCCACCGGCCAGGCCACCGCGAATAAAATTGCGATAATGGCCCAGGAGCCAAAATCGTTGTCGTCCTTTTTTGGCGGACGGCGGGGCGGCTCCTGCCGGGTCTCCCCCTCCCGGTCGTCATAGGAATAGGCCATTACTTCTCTCCCTTCCGGCGGAGCTTGCGCTTGTTGCCGTGCTCGTCCACCACATAGGTGTTATCCAGCTCCCGGGCCAGATTTCCCACCACGGAGTCGATGTATTCCCGGCGCAGGGCAAGCTGCTCCTGCTTCTCCTCCGGCGTCAGCCCCTCCGCCGTTTTCGACTTGGCGGCCAGCTGGTTGATCCGGGCGATCTTCTTTTCATCCATCATCGGTTCCCCCTTACAGATAGCGCTTCAGGGTGATGAACACCCTGCCTTTTTTCGTTTGATTGCCGACCTCCTCCAGAACGCACTTGCCCAGACCCCGGAGGGTCAGGGTATCCCCCTGGGATACCAGGCGATCCGGCTTCTGGCAGTCGGTCCAGTTCACCTGGACCTTTCCGGAGGTCACGGCCTCGGCGGCCTTGCCCCGGCTGAGGGAAAAGCCCGATGCCAGCACGCTGTCCAGCCGCAGGGAGGACACCGTGTCCCGGATGTGCTTCACCTTTTCCTCCGGCGGGATCAGGTCCTCCAGAGGCAGGGACGCGGTGTGCAGCCGCACCCGGCCCGCAGCCGTCCACTCCGACAGCAGCAGCTCCGCCGCCGGTCCTGTGGCCAGTACGTCGGCCCAGCGGGGGAACACCAGAATGTCCCCCAATGTCTCCCGGGTGACGCCCAGGGCCATGAGACTGCCCAGAATGTCCCGGTGGGTCAGGGAATCCTCCTCATAAAACGAGGCCCGGACCACCCGGACGGCGTCCTCCTCCGGGGCCTCCTGCCAGTCCGGCAGGAACCACAGCTGCCGCCGCTGGGCCCCGTCGTATCCACCCCAGAAGGTATATCCCTCCGAGACGGACAGGGCGTTCAGCAGCCGCTGGGCCGCCGCCTGCTCCGCCGGGGACAGGAAGCCCGTTCCCTGGGGCAGATTCCTCCGGCGGCACTGCTCATACTTGTCCCAGACCCGGCCCAGCAGCAGCCGCTCGTCGCCGTTTGCCGCAAGCCGGTCCAGCATTTCGCGTTTATCCATGGTATTCCCCCAGATTCTGGGTGTGGTACAGCCGGGCGTAGGCTCCGCCCCGGGCCAACAGCTGGTCATGGGTCCCCTGCTCGGCAATGCAGCCGTCCTGGATCACCAGGATGCGGTGGGCGGCCCGGATGGTGGAGAGCCGGTGGGCGATGATCAGGGTGGTGCGGCCCCGGCTCAGCTCGTCGAAGGCATGCTGGATCCGGGATTCTGTGACGCTGTCCAGGGCGGAGGTGGCCTCGTCCAGAATGAGGATGGGCGGATTTTTCAGGAAAATCCGGGCAATGGCTACCCGCTGCTTCTGGCCCCCGGACAGCAGGGTGCCCCGCTCGCCCACATAGGTGTCGAACCCGTCGGGCATGGCGGCAATATCGTCGTACAGCTCCGCCCGGCGGGCGGCCTCCTCCACCTCCGCGTCGGAGGCGTCGGGCTTACCGTAGCGGATGTTTTCCCGGATGGTGTCGGCAAACAGGAACACATCCTGCTGCACGATGCCGATGGACCGGCGCAGAGAGTGCTGGGTCAGGCAGCGCACGTCGTGTCCGTCCACGGACACGGTGCCGCTGTCGGGGTCATAAAACCGGGGCACCAGCTGGCACAGGGTGCTTTTGCCGCCGCCGGAGGGACCCACGATAGCCACCGTCTCCCCGGCCCGGACCGTCAGGTCCACCCCGTGGAGCACCTCGGGGCTGCCGTTGTCATAGGAGAAGGTCACATGGTCCAGGGCTACCTCTCCCCGGACGTCCGTCAGGTCCGCGGCGTCGGGTGCGTCCTGGATGGTGGGCTCCGTGGCCATCAGCTCAATAAACCGGTGAAGGCCCGCGAAGCCGTTGGAGAACATCTCGGCAAAATTGGCCAGCTTTCGCACAGGACTGATGAACGTGGTGATATACAGGCTGAAGGTGATCAGGTCGATATAGTTCAGCCGGTTCTTCATGATGAGCCAGCCGCCTGCGGCAATGACCGACACGGACAGCAGGCTGATGAACAGCTCCATGCTGGCGTTGAAAAAGCCCATCTCCTTATGGAAGTTGCGCTTGGAGGTCTTGAACACCTCGTTGGCCCCGTCGAAGCGGCGCTGCTGCTCCGCCTCGTTGGCAAAGGCCTTGGTGGTGCGGACGCCGGAGAGGCCGGACTCGATCTCGGCATTGATGGCGCCGGTCTTTTGCTTGGCGGCCCGGGACGCCTGGGACATCTGGCGGCGGCGGTACATAACCACCAGCAGGAACACGGGGATGATGCAGCACACCACCAGGGCCAGCCGCCACTGGATGGAGAACATCACCGCCAGAGCGCCGATGATGGTGACCAGGGAGATGAACAGGTCCTCCGGCCCGTGGTGGGCCAGCTCCGTCAGCTCGAACAGGTCCGTGGTCAGGCGGCTCATCAGCTGGCCGGTGCGGTTTTTATCGTAAAAGTCGAAGCCCAGGTCCTGCATATGGGCAAACAGGTCCCGGCGGATATCGGCCTCCACCAGGATGCCGAAGGTGTGGCCCCAGTAGCCCACGATGAAGTAAAGCCCAGCCCGGAGGACAAAGGCCGCCACCACCAGGGCCATGACCGTGAAGAAAATGGAGAACTGCTTCTCCGGCAGCCAGTGGTACATGGCGGTGCGGGAGATCAGGGGAAAGGCCAGGTCGATGACGGCAATGAAGAAGGCGCAGGTGATATCCAGCAGAAACAGGCCCCGGTGGGGGCGGAAGTAGGACAGGAAAATGCGCAGAGGTCTGCGGGTGCGGTAGTCTTGGGTGGTCATGATCTCTCTCTTTCTTGGGTAAAAATACGCATAGTAATCCAGTGTGTTGTTCTGTATAGTATAACACACCTGATTTCCTGGTGCAAGGCGTTCTTTTCCGGTATAACATCCTATTCAGACATACGCAAGCTGCCCCCCTCCGGTGCCTTTGCGCCGGAGGGGGGCAGTCCTATACTCTTGTCGCTATGGGATTCCGGATTTACCACTCCAGGTTCTTGCCGGTGGTCTTATCGAAAACGTGGGCCACGTTGCCGCCGAAGATCATGTTGACCTCGCTGCCCATGGGGAAGTGGGCGGCGGCGCCGTTGGTGGGGACGATGATGATCACGTCCTTGCCCTCGGCAGTGACATGCAGATGCACGGAGGAGCCCATCATCTCGGACACGTCCACCGTACCCTTGACCCCGTCGGCGCACAGCATGATATGATCCGGGCGCACGCCCAGGGTCACGTCCTGCTCCGCCACGTTATGGGCGGCCAGGCGCTGCTGCTTCTCCGGAGACAGCTCCACGGTAACGCTGCCCACAGTGACGGTGTACTTGCCGTCCCGGCGGGACAGCCTGGCGTCGAAGAAGTTCATCTGGGGCACGCCGATAAAGCCCGCCACGAACAGGTTCGCAGGGTGGTCGAACACCTCCTGGGGGGTGCCGATCTGCTGAATGAAGCCATCCTTCATGATGACGATGCGGTCGCCCAGGGTCATGGCCTCGGTCTGGTCATGGGTGACATAGATAAACGTGGTGTCGATGCGCTCCCGCAGCTTGATGATCTCGGCGCGCATCTGGTTGCGGAGCTTGGCGTCCAGGTTGGACAGAGGCTCATCCATCAGGAACACGGCGGGGTTGCGGACGATGGCGCGGCCAATGGCCACACGCTGCCGCTGGCCGCCGGACAGGGCCTTGGGCTTGCGGTCCAGATACTGGGTGATGTCCAGAATCTCTGCCGCCTGACGGACCCGTTGGTCGATCTCGTCCTTGGGCAGCTTTTTCAGCTTCAGGGAGAAGGCCATGTTCTCATACACGGTCATGTGGGGATACAGGGCGTAGCTCTGGAACACCATGGCGATGTCCCGGTCCTTGGGCTCCACGTCGTTCATCAGCTTGCCGCCGATGTACAGCTCGCCGCCGGAGATGTCCTCCAGACCCGCAATCATCCGCAGGGTGGTGGACTTGCCGCAGCCGGAGGGGCCCACCAGCACGATGAACTCCTTGTCCGCAATGTGCAGGTTGAAATCCTGCACCGCCACAACGCCCTCGTCGGTGATCTGAAGACTGGTCTTTTTCTCGGGCTCGCCCTTCTTGGCCTTTTTCTTCTTTTCGGTGTTGGGATACACCTTCTTGAGGTTTTTCAGAATGACCTCTGCCATATGCACAGACTGTAACCGTTCTGCCTCCGCAGGGAACGGTCTCGCGCCCGGCAAAGCCGCAGCGCCTTACGGCAGGTCTCCACACTGCCGCACCGCCAGTCTCAGCGGGACCTTGTTCCTCCTTTGTTTTTCCGGCAGGGGGCCAAAAAGTGGAGTGGCCGCCGCCGGTTGGAATAGGATACGTTTATTTTACCACCTCTTGCCGCCCTTTGGCAACCGCCTTTGGGCAAAATTTTCCGCATTTTGCTGCCTTTATAGGAAAACTCCGCAAAAAGCGCCGTCATCGCCCGTTCTTCTTTCTGTTATAAGCAGAAATTATTGTATTTTTCAGATGTTATCTATTGTAAAAGGATGCGAATTATGTTACATTACTGTGTCTCTGTTGGCGCACATATTATAGATAAAGTGTTTTTCGTGCAAGGACAGGCAAATTGTTTTTAAAGGAGCGGGATAACATGCACAAAGCGTTCAAAGCCTGCACCGCTGTTCTGCTGGCTCTGGTTATGACGGTCAGCCTGGTCAGCGGCGCACTGGCAGTCGTCGTCCGCAATGATGACGACACCATCAGCTACGAGCCCCTGGAGCAGGGTGTTTACTCCAAGGGCGGCTACACCATCGACAAGGTCTCCCACCCCACGCTGGGCGCCGGAGAGGTGGACGGCATTCTGACCGGCGATCTGCAGGACCGGGGCCAGAGCTACTCCTGGTCCATGGCTGAGGCCGGTGACTACGTTTACATCGGCACCTGCTACAACTCCACCTACTACATCTATCACAACAACGTCAAGACGTCCCTGGACGCCATGAAGAAGGAGGGCAAGCTGGACCAGAACGTGGACACCAGCCGGGCCGCGGCAGATTTTGTGAAGGTCATGTTCGGCACGGACACCTTCGATGAAACTCCCATGTCCCAGTGGACCCCCGTGATCATGGCTGTGAACCGCTACACCGGCGAGGCCCAGGTGATCTTCCGGGAACGGGACATCCTGAAGGATTACCCCGACATCTTCCCCGGCTATCCCCCCTATCTGAAGGGCGTGAACTATCTGGCCGGCTATCGCATGGCCTTTGAATTCAAGGGCAAGATCTATTTCGCAGGTATGGGCAGCCCCACGGCCACCCTCATCGAGGTGGACCCCGAGACCAACGAGTGCTCCATCGCCTATCACAACATCAACTACGCCCAGGGCGTGTCCAACGGCGTTCACGGCCTGCTGGTGTTTGACGACGAGATCTATATGTGCCTGGCCACGGACAACTACGATGGCAAGGGTACCCCCGGCGGCATCATCGTGGCCAGCTCCGATCCCACCGCGGGTCTGAGCTCCTGGCGGCGTGTGGCAGATCAGGACGACTTTGACGGCCTGCCCGCCGTTATGAAGACCGACGGCCTCAACGGCGGCGGTATCTGGGACATCATCGAGTATAACGGCTCCATGTACGTCACCGTGGTCACCGACAAGTCCATCGACGGCCACATCAACAAGCAGGGCTTCGCCATGTATCGCGGCGACAAGCACGAGGACGGCAGCTTCACCTGGACCCAGGTCATCGGTGACCACGGCACCAGCGGCTACGACTTCGGCCTGGGCATCAACTACTCCATGAGCTGCAACATGTGGGTGTACAACGGCTATCTGTACCTGGGCACCTACAACGATCCCATGCTGGACCTGGCGGAGATCCCCGCCTCCGGCAACTTCGAGCTGCTGTACAACGATCTGGACCACTCCATCTATCTGTACCGCATGGACGCCGACGGCAACTTCCAGCAGGTGGCCGGTAAGGACGACAACCCCTATTTCCCCGACGGCCCCATCGGCAACCTGGGCGCGGGTCTGGGCAACAACTCCAACCAGTATATCTGGCGCTACGGCGAGCACAACGGTGAGCTGTACATCGGCACCTATGACACCTCCACTCTGACCTATCATTTCACCCAGATCACCGACGGTCAGGTGGCCAATATGGACTATGCCGACATCAGCGGCCGGGCCGATATGCTGAAGGACGCCGTGCTGGAGGTTCTGCAGCAGCACGACAACAAGTATCTGACCTGGTTCCTGGACAAGGTCCTGTTTACCAAGTATACCGCCCATCTGTATCAGATGCTGGCAGGCTTTGCCACGGATATGTCCGCCGACAAGAATCCCGTGCCCGGCTACCGGAACATGCTGGAGGAGTATGAGGCCTTCAAGCAGAAGGTGTTCGACCTGCTGGGTGTGAAGCTGGACAGCGCAAGCTTTGCCCAGGAATACGCCCAGGTCACCGGCGTGGCTATGTGCAGCGCCGACACCCAGGGCCTGAAGGATGACCTGCAAAGCGCCGTGAAGGCCATCTTTGCCGCCCTGGACAAGGCCGTGTATGACGACCTGATCCACAACTTCGTATATTACTTCGGCTGCAACTACTATGCCCAGCAGAGCGAGAACGGCTTTGACCTGCTGGTGTCCAAGGACGGCGTGAATTTCGACGCCATCACCCGGGACGGCTTCGGCGACGGCTCCAACCACGGTCTGCGCACCATCTGCTCCACCGAGAACGGCGTGTATATGGGCACCGCCAATCCCTTCTACGGCACCCAGCTGTGGCGCATGTACAGCGCCGAGGACAAGCCCCTGGTGAAGGAGCATACCCATCAGTGGTCCGATACCTGGTCCTCTGACGGCGAGAATCACTGGCATGACTGCCTGGCCGACGGCTGCACCGTCACCGACAACAGCCAGAAGGACGGCTTCGGCGCCCACGATTATGTGAACGGCGTCTGCTCCGTCTGCGGCTATCAGCAAACCGGCAGCGGCTCCGGCGGTGACGCCGGAGGAAACGGCCAGCCCAGTCAGCCCGGTCAGCCCAGTCAGCCCGGTCAGGGCGGCGACTCCGGCAATACCGGCGGCAGCGGCAGCACCGGTGACAACGGCAATA
>FR884114.1:157022-158811 GCA_000435975.1 Oscillibacter sp. CAG:241
GCAGCGGCAGCAACGGCAATACCGGCAACAACGGCAATACCGGCAACAACGGCAATACCGGTGACAACGGTCCCAAGACCGGTGACAAGGGTGCGGCTCTGTGGTTCGCCCTGGCGGGTCTGTGCGGCTGCGGCCTGGTGGCCATGGCGGTTACTCCTCGCTATAAGGGCAAGCGCGTTGCCTAACCCAATTTTCCAATAAGCAAAGCCCCCGGTGTACGGCACCGGGGGCTTTGAGCTTGTCAAAAATCCTTTTTGACAAGCTCAAAAGCATTTTCAGAGCTTTTATAAAAGTTCTGAAAATGCGGGCGCGATGCGCCGAGGGTTTTGCTTGTTTCAGACAATTCTTCTTGACAGGTGCAAAAAGTCATCCATGTCAGGCAAAGTATTACACATTTTTCGTCCAAGTGCTTGATTCTTATCCCTATATCTGGTATGATGTGCTGTAATACACGAATGGAGGACAGCGCATGCACGGTTTTTGGCGGGCCGCTCTGTACGCGGCGGCCCTGGGCGTTCTGGCCCACCCGGTGGGACAGGCCCTGCCCCGCCGCTGGTTTGACCCCCATCAGGCCCCCTACCGGTGCCGGGATTGGGAAAAGGGCGGACGGGTATATAACAAGCTGCACATCCGCCGCTGGAAGGACCGTCTGCCGGACATGAGCCGCCTGATGCCGGACATGGTGAAAAAGAAGCTGTCGGCGGCTGACCCCATGTCCCTGGTACAGGAGACCTGCGTGGCCGAGTGCGTCCACTGCTGGCTCATCGTTCTGTCTGTGGGCATGCTGTTTTTGTGGAAAAGCGTGTGGTCCTGGCTGCTGTGGCTGGTGTACAACCTGCTGGGCAACGTGAGCTTTATCCTGATCCAACGCTATAACCGCCCCCGCCTGCTTCGACTGGCGGAGAAGGAGACAAAGAAGAATCTATGAAAATTGCTATTCTCTCCTGCAACACCGGCGGCGGACACAACGCCGCTGCCGCCGCCCTGGCGGAGGAGCTGGCCGCCCGGGGCCACGAGAGCAAAACCTACAACACCCTGGACTTTCTGCCCAAGGGCGCTGCGGACCTTATCAGCCGGGGCCACGATTTCGCCTATCGCTACACCCCCAAGCTGTACGGCGCCGGCTACCGCCGGGAGGAAAAGCGCCCCTCTCCCCTGCTGTATGAAAACAGCATCCGGGGCATTGGCCCCCTGTATGAGGCGCTGATGGATCTGGGAGCCGACGCGGCCATCTGCGTCCATGTGTTTCCGGCCATGATGATGACGGAGCTGCGGTGCAGCTACGGTCTGCGGATGCCCGCCTGGTTCGTGGCTACTGACTTCACCTGCTCCCCCGGCGTGGGTGAGCTGCAATTGGATGGCATCTGCATCCCCCATCCGGCGCTGACGCCGGAGTTTGAGGCGGCCGGTCTGCCGCGGGAGCGCATTTACGCTACGGGTATCCCCATCCGGCGGCAGTTCTGCCGTATGCCGGACCGGGCCGCCGCCCGGCGGCAGCTGAGTCTGGACAATTGCCGCCACGTGTTCACCCTGGCCTGCGGCAGCATGGGGGCAGGCCCCCTGCGCTCCACCGCCGCCTGCATTGCCGGGCTGCTGGGCCACGACGACATGCTGGTGGCCGTGTGCGGCAGCAACCAGCGGATGCATCGCCAGATGATCGACGACTTCGTGGACAATCCCCGGGTCCGGGTCCTGGGCTTTACGGACCAGATGTGCGCCTATATGCAGGCGTCGGACCTGCTGATCTCCAAGGCCGGGGGCCTTACCACCGCCGAGGCGGGGGGCCCCC